>JAGVJT010000224.1 GCA_020050955.1 Legionellales bacterium
AGTTGTGTTAATAATTCGAATTGTTGCATGGAGGTATCTTGAAATTCATCGATTAATAAATGATGAATGCTGTGATCAAGATAAAGAGCAAGATCAGTTGGCGCATCATGTGTTTGCAGTGCCATTTGAGCTTGATTCGCAATGGCTGAAAAATCAACCGTATTTTTTTGGTTAAACGTTAATTGAAGATGTGCAGCTAATAACGGTAATAGTTGTAACAACGCTTGAAGAACAGCCCATTGTTCAAGCGGGTAGGTCGGCGGTGGTAGCGTTCTAACACGTAATAATGCTTCTAAGAAACCAGGGCAATCGCTAAGTTCAGCTAATAATGTTTTACTTTCCGCTTTTAGCGTTTGAAATGTTTGAACGTCACATGCGTCACGCTTTAAACCAACATGATGATCAAAGCCTTTGCGTAGCGCATGTTGCGAGGTAAGCAATAACGAGGATAGTGCGTGAATGAGTGTGCGATCTAACTCATCGATGTGATGCCAATCGCATAACGAGGCGTGTTTGTACTGTGAGTCGATGACGCATGCTAATTGACGTGATAAGGTGATAAGTCTTTCAAGGCAAGACGTTGGGATATTGGCTTTAAAACGCATGATTTCGTGTTGTTCAATGGTACTTAATGCCTGCTCAAAATGTTGTTTATCTTGTGATTGTGCTTGATAAATAAGGCTTAACCATTGTTCACGTGATTGTAATTGCTCACTAAATAGCTCAAGCACACGATCCACACGATTATCAAGATGTTCAAGCAAAATACTTAATGGTTTTTGATAGGTTTCATCATTTAAGCCATGATCTAAACATGCACGTGCTGCGACAAGATAAAGTTCAGAAGGCGTATCAGTGATGTTGGCGTAAGGCGTTTGTTTTTCTTGTAAAGGGATAGCATTAG
The DNA here is from genome assembly GCA_020050955.1 of Legionellales bacterium. Taxonomy (GTDB): domain Bacteria; phylum Pseudomonadota; class Gammaproteobacteria; order Legionellales; family Legionellaceae; genus JAGVJT01. The sequence continues at coordinate 905 of JAGVJT010000224.1, forward strand.
CCAGCGTTTGGCAGAGTGAGTCGATGGTGGTAATGCGTAATCGTGAAGGCGTCTCAAGCAATTGCCATTGGTGCAGTTGATCGTTTGCGAGTGCTTCTTGTGCATAATGAAAAGTCAGTGCTTGATGTGGAGAGGTCGGCGCAATGCCTGCATGGAGTAAAGCGTGCATCACCCGCTCTCGCATTTCATTGGCCGCTTTGCGCGTGAATGTGAGGGCAACAATTTGCTCTGGCGCCTGAACGGTGCTTAATAGTCGTAGAAATCGTTGTGTCAGTATTTCTGTTTTGCCCGATCCTGCTGGTGCTTGCACAATACAAGACAAGCGAGGATCGGTTGCACGAATACGCGCTTCTTGATCAACTAACATGACTCTTCGGGGACTTTCACAGTAGCATGTAACATGACTTCTTCTGCAGGAGGTCGCATGTTGTAGGATGATCCCATGCAATGACCATATGCACCGGTATTGGCAATTAGCATGATATCTTTTTCTTTGGTTGTTGGTAAGAGGCGATCGTAACCTAATGTATCAGCCGATTCGCAAATAGGCCCCACGACATGAGCAAAGCCTGTTTTCTCTTCACCAAGTCGCGTCAAATTCACGATTTCATGATACGCACCATAAAGAACAGGGCGAATGAGCGAGTTCATACCGGTTTCAATGCCCACAAAGCGAACACGGCCCTTCTCTTTACATTGCGTAACTTTGGCTAAAATAATACCACTTTCTGCCACAAAAAAACGCCCTGGTTCAAGCCAGAAAGCGAGATGAGGGTAACGTGATTTCACAGCCATAAGGCTTGCGTTAAGTCCATGCATGTCTAATGCTTGCTGCCCCGGTTTATCGACAACGCCTAAGCCGCCGCCAAGATTAATGATGCGAACATCAGGAAATTGCACGGCTTCTTCTGCTAGCATAAGTGCTGTTTGTTGCCATAAATCAGATGACAAAATACCGCTACCAGAGTGTGCATGTAATCCAACGACACGGATGTGGTGTTGACGCACGAGTTGTGCCACTTGAGCGATGCAATCTTTAGGAATACCAAATTTTGACTCATTCCCACCTGTGCAAACATATTTGTGATGGCCTGCGCCACAACCAGGATCAATGCGCAATAAAATATCGCGATTGCTGAACAACTCCGGCCAATGCTCTAGCGGATATAAGCTATCAATGGTGATGTGACAGCCACGTGTAAGCGCGTGAGCATACTCTTCAATCGGGGCAAAATTAGGGGTGAATAAGACACGGTGCGGCTGAATGTTTGGAAATAAAGTGAAGACATGCTCTAACTCATGAACCGAGACACACTCAAATCCAATGCCTTGATGTTCGATTGTTTTCAATAACTCTGCATGTGGATTGGCTTTAATGGCATAGAAAAATGAGTCAATCGCACTGAGTTTTCGTAATTCAGCTGCTTTTTCTAAGACGGTAGCTGCATGGTAAACATAGCAGGGTGTTTGTGAGCCAGCAAGTTCAAGCAAGCGTGCACGCTCTATTTCCCACCAAGGTGTGTGTCGTGCGGCTGGTGCGCCAAATTGCTCTTGCCAACTTTGAGAATAGTAGAAGCTTTGCGGGTTATTCTCAATGAGAAGCGAATGAAGCTGCTGGCAAAGTTTGTCGGCCTGCGATTCGTCGACAACAAATGTGAGATTAAGATCATTCGATGCAAGCGACATTAAGTAGATCTGCTTTGCTTCAAATACCTCAAGGGTTGGCCCAAGTTGGGGCAGAATCATGCGAATATGGTGTCCCACAAGGCTGACAGCACTGCACGGTTCAATAATTTTAGCACGACCAAACTGATTTAAGTCGGCAACAAGTGCCTCAAGCGCTTCGCGATTTTTCCATTTAACATTGCTATCAAGTGACACGGTCACGTTAAATTCGGAAGAAGAGAGCAAATCAACGGAAAATCCATGTTCTTTAAATGCGGCAAAAACATCAGCAAGAAAGCCAACTTGCTGCCACATGCTCAGTGTATCGATAGAGATGAGCGTGATGCTGTGTTTAACTTGAATGGATTTTATTGGGGGCGCATTAAGATCGCTTTCTTGTGTGATGCGTGTCCCTGAATGATCTGGCATGCGTGTGTACTTGACGACCATGGGAATGCCTGCGCGACGCACAGGTGGGATGCATGGCGGATGCAAAACTTTCGCGCCCATCGATGCAATTTCTTGTGCTTCATTATAGTTAAGTTGTTTTAATAAGCGTGCATGTGGCAGTTGATGTGGGTTCGCGGTATAAATGCCAGGAACATCTGTCCATATTTCACACACAGCTGCGTTTAACATGGATGCGAAGAGCGAGGCAGATGTATCTGAGCCACCACGGCCTAATAAAACGGTTTCGCCCTCTTGATTCGCTGCAATAAATCCTTGGGTAATAATTACAGAATAGCCACTTTCTGCAAGTTGCTTGGCAAGCTCAGGTTGAGGCAGTCCCTCGCAGCGAGCCGCTAGATAATTGGCATCATAACCATTAACAATAGGTGTTGTGATAAGTGCTTGACGTGCGTCAAACCATAAACAAGAAAGACCTTGTTGGCATAAAAAGGCATGCCCTAAGCGTGTCATCATGAGCTCGCCAAGACTCATGATTTGAGCACGTGTTTTAGCGGGTACTTCTTTTAAAAGAGATATTCCTGTTAACCATTGTTGTAGTGCTTGATGCTCTGCATCAATTAAATGTGGATCAACATTTAGGCTATGAGCAAGTGTGTGATAACCGTCAATGACTTCAGAAAGTAAACCATGATGTTCGTTGATAATGGCGGCATCAGCCATTTTTTCAAGTTTATTGGACGCTTGTGTCAGAGCTGAACAAACGATAATCGGTTGAGCTTTATCATGCAAATGACGTTTGGTGATGTCAAGAATATGTTCCCAAGTTTCACGTGAAGAGACGCTGGTTCCTCCAAATTTGGTGACACGTTGTTGCATGATTTTACCCCGCTCAAAAATAAAACAACATTAGCATGGATAAGAGGATGGAGACAAGGTTGTTGATGGTATGTTATGCCACGTTATTGAAATAATCGCTAGACATGGCGTGTTAATTTTGACAGGATGTTAAGCCGTTATTGACGTACCGTGCAATATAGGTTGAGATAAGTACATAATGATTTCATATAAGTCGATACTTGCACCGTCACGCTGTTATAAGCTTTTAAAAGGATAATTTTATGAATAAAAAATTGAGCATGCTTCTTTTGATTGTATCATCGCCATTGTACGCGGGTGATATGGGAGCTGGGGTCAATTATCCTTGGTTTGCATCCATTGGAACAGGGTATTCGTGGACAGAAAAGCCAGGCATTGTTAATCCAAATTCTTTAGAATGGGATGCTGCGATACAAGGTTACAATGGTAGTTTAGGCAACCGTGGTTTTTACACATTTGCAGTTGGTAAGCAAATTCATCGCTACGTTGATTTGAGTCTTGGTTATCTTAATCATGAAACATTTAATTACCAACAGTTTCAATCAGGTGTGAGTGAAACACCAGGATTTACTGGAGCTGCTCGAACACGTTACTTTACTTTAGTCAATCGGGCAGTGTTGGCGAATGTTTTTCTACGTCCCGAGCAACGCTATTTTAGTGTGTCGTCGGTTGGGTTTACACCTTTTATCGGTGCAGGTATTGGGTATGCACTAAATCAAGTGAATAACTTTTACACGGTTGGTTCGACAACGGTGAGTGGTGTCGCTATTGGCTCAACCGATTCAATTGGTTCGCCTGTGAGTAAAAATAGCTTTGCATGGCAAGGTTCTGTTGGATTTAATATTAAACCAGACATTAGTCATGTGAGTGTTGATTTAGGCTATCGTTATTTTGATGGTGGGCAATTCGCAGGATCTTCAAATATTTATGTGAATGCATCTGGTTGGACATCAGCGACACCGTGGGCAGGAACATTGATTGCGAATCAAGCGTTTATTGAGTTTAAATACACGGTATAGCGGTTTCGTGTAACAATATTCTTGTGGCTAAAGACAAACAACCCCTTTAAAAGGGGGTGTGAGAACAAGACGCTTCTTTAAGTACTTCTTCTGTC
>JAGVJT010000236.1 GCA_020050955.1 Legionellales bacterium
GTCAGGAACTGTTTGCGTTGCGGTAGGCTCACAAGGAACAGCTCCTCTTGTTCTACAAAGCATTGCTGGTGGAGCTTGGTCAAATGTCACGCCACCAAGCCTTTCGTCGCTGAGTGGAACACTCTCGTCTGTAAGCTGTACAGGTGATTTTCCGAACACAGCATGTTCCGTAACAGGGCTAAATTTATCGACGTTAACAGCAATTGTCACTTCGATGTTATATTCTAGCAATAATGGTACAACCAATATTTCCTGGTTTTTACAAAAAGAGTTACCCCCAGGTGCCTCGCTAACGGCAAGTGCCACAACATAAAAACCTCGCATTTCACCACCATAAGTCCTACGTCCCTCGATTTATTCGCAGGACGTAGGAGCATCGTGCATGGCCCCAAGCCAGGCCTCTTAGATAAATCTAAAAACATAAAAAAGTTATCAAGCAACTCGCATGTTTGCATTTCCGAGCACACTAAACATGCGCTATACTTGATTCCTTTTCGTTCTATGAGCTTGTTCATGACACCTCGACGCCTACTTATAACCAGTGCATTACCTTATGCGAATGGCCCACTTCACTTGGGTCACCTTGTTGAACACATTCAAACCGACATTTGGGTTCGAACACAACGCATGCTAGGGCACACCTGCATCAGTATTTGTGGTGACGATGCTCATGGCACGCCCATCATGCTTAAAGCCGAACAATTAGGTATCACGCCAGAGGCATTGACCGCGGACATTAAAGTAAGCCACGAACATGATTTTAATGCGTTTGATATTCAATACGACATGTACCACACCACGCATTCACCAGAAAACAAGGCGCTTGCAGAATTAATTTACACGCGCTTGCTTAATAACGGCGACATCATCAAAAAAACCATTCGCCAAGCCTTTGACCCCATCAAACAATTATTTTTACCTGACCGTTACGTCAAAGGCACATGCCCAAAGTGTAAAGCGGTTGATCAATACGGTGATAACTGCGAGGCCTGTGGGGCAACTTACTCACCGACTGATTTAATTGATCCTGTTTCAGCATTATCTGGTGCAACACCGATTGAAAAAGAATCCGAGCATTATTTTTTCGATTTACCAAAATACGAAACCATGCTTCAAGAATGGACACGTCAAGATCATTTACAAACCGAAGTTGCCAACAAACTTGATGAGTGGTTTGCTGCGGGCTTAAAACCATGGGATATCTCACGAGATGAGCCTTATTTCGGCTTCCCCATTCCTGGCGCACCCACCAAGTATTTTTACGTCTGGCTTGATGCACCCATCGGTTATATGGCGAGCTTTAAAAAATGCTGCGATGAACAAGGTGTATCGTTTGATGAATTTTGGGCATCCTCTTCTACAACTGAACTCTATCACTTTGTCGGTAAAGACATTGTTTATTTTCATGCGCTTTTTTGGCCTGCCATGCTTGCAGGCAGTGGGCATCGATTGCCTACGTCTATTTTTACCCATGGTTTTCTCACGGTTAATGGTCAAAAAATGTCAAAATCTCGTGGCACATTCATTGACGCACGCACCTACCTTGATCACCTAAATCCTGAGTATTTACGGTATTATTTTGCAGCAAAGCTCAATGGGCGCGTTGAAGATCTCGATTTAAACTTTAACGATTTTCTACAACGCATCAATGCTGATCTTGTGGGTAAAGTTGTCAACATTGCCAGCCGATGCGCAGGCTTTATTAACAAACAATTTGATAATCAACTAGCTGGCACACTCGCCTCTCCTAGCCTCTATCAAGACATTTTAGGCATGCGAGAAATCATTGTTGATGCATTCGTTGAGCGCGATTACGCCAAAGCTATTCGTCACATCATGGATGCTGCTGCACGTGTTAACCAATACATTGACGCCGAAAAACCATGGACATTGGCAAAAGATCCCGCTAATAGTGCACAAGTTCAATCCATCTGCACCATGGGTTTAAATTTATTTCGATTATTAATCACCTATTTAAAACCTGTTTTGCCACAAATGGCCAACGCTGCAGAACACTTTTTAAATTGTGAGTCACTCACATGGGCGGCCCTCGATAAACCACTTCTAGCGCAACCCATTCGTGCATTTACACCGTTGATGATGCGTGTTGAACAAGCCAAAATTGATGCGCTACTCGCCGCTCAACAAGGAAAGAAATGACACTTGCGAACGAACTTGATCAGCTGCTGCCTCAAACGCAATGTGGTGAGTGTGGTTATCCTGGCTGCTTACCTTATGCACAAGCGATGGCCGCCAAAAGTGCCCCGATTGATCGCTGCCCCCCTGGTGGCATTGAAACGCTCAAAAAACTTGGTCAGCATCTTCATATCGACCCTACACCTTATTTCGCCGATAAAGCGCGATTATCGCGCGCGCCATCCCTTGCGGTTATTCGAGAAGTAGAATGCATTGGTTGTACAAAATGCATTCAAGCATGCCCTGTGGACGCCATTATTGGTAGTGCAAAACACATGCATTCGGTTTTAGCACATGAGTGCACAGGTTGTGGATTGTGCGTTAGCCCATGCCCTGTGGACTGCATTGACATCATCCCACAAGAGCAGGCAACCTATGATCACAATCTTGCACGCTCACGCTTTCAAGCCAAAAAAGTACGAACATTACGAGAGGAGCATGAAAAAGCGCAATCTTACCGTGAAAAGCGTCGAATGACGCCGAAAAATGATGCGCACCAACACGATAAACAAGCCAAAATGGATTATATTTTAGAAGCACTTGCACGGGTTAAAACCAAAGGGAAACCATGAATCAGCAAACACGCGACGAAATCTTCGAGCGTTTTTCTCATCAAAACCCACGTCCAACAACAGAACTTCAATACACCTCATCTTTTGAGCTTTTAATTGCTGTCATGTTATCCGCACAAGCGACCGATATTAGCGTCAATAAAGCCACGGCAAAATTATTCCCTATCGCCAATACACCACAAACCATTCTTGCATTAGGCGAAGAAAAATTAAAGTCATTCATTAAAACCATCGGATTATTCAACACAAAAGCTGCAAACATAATCAAAACATGCCAATGCTTGTTGGAACATCACCAGGGTAATGTTCCTGCGACACGTGAGGCATTAGAAAAGCTACCTGGCGTTGGACGAAAAACAGCGAACGTTGTTTTAAACACAGCCTTTGGCGAACCGACCATGGCGGTGGACACGCATATTTTTCGTGTCGCCAACCGCACCGGGATTGCACCAGGAAAAACGCCACTTGCGGTTGAATACGCGCTACTTAAAAATATCAGCCCGCGTTTTTTACAGGACGCTCACCACTGGTTAATCTTGCACGGCCGTTATGTCTGCACCGCGCGCAATCCACATTGCGCGACCTGCCCGATTCGTGATCTTTGTGAGTATCAAGATAAGACACATATCCTCAGTACGTCACCCTGAAAGCGACGTAACTGCTTGAAGGATCCCCTGAAACACACGTCTTTTCGAGCGCAGCGAGAAATCTCTTCCATTAAAGCGTGTGCTACAACGAGGAGATCTCTCACTATGCTCGAGATGACGTAGAGAGTCATCCCGAGACATAGTTGATCTCCTGAATATAGCGCAAGCTTCCCCATTACTTCGATTCATCAACCGCGTGTTCTTCTTGTTTTTTTTGAGGTCGACGCCAACCATAAACTGTTTTTTGTCTCGACTCTGTCAAGGTTAACTCTTCAGATGGCACGGATTTACGAATTGTACTTCCTGCGCCAATGGTTGCATTTTTACCAATGATCACAGGGGCGACTAATTGTGTATCTGAACCAATAAAAACACCATCTTCAATAATGGTTTGATGCTTATTCACGCCATCATAATTACACGTGATCGTACCCGCACCAATATTCACATCCTTTCCAATCGTCACATCGCCAAGATAGCTTAAGTGGCTCGCTTTGCTGTTGGTATCAAACGATGCATTTTTTGTTTCAACAAAGTTCCCAATTTTGCAATGCGAAGCAAGCACGGTTCCTGGTCGTATGCGAGCAAAAGGCCCAACATCACACGCATCACCAATCACACATCCCTCAAGCACGCTGTGTGATTTAATACGACAATTCTTGCCAATAATAACATTGTTAAGTGTGCAATTTGGCTCAACATAACTTCCTTCACCAATACTAACGTTTCCTGAAAAAACAACATTCACATCAATAAGAACATCTTGTTCACACAGCAATTCACCACGAATATCAATGCGTGCGGGATCCATAAGACTCACACCTAGCGCCATCAACTGCTCAGCTAATCTTGCCTGCCATGCTCGCTCTAACAATGCAAGTTGCATTCGATTATTCACACCTTGAATCGAGCTCATATTACGTTCTTGAATAGAGTAAATAGGCGTATCATCATGCACCGCCATGGCAATGATATCTGTTAAATAATATTCTTTTTGAGCGTTTTTACTGCTTAGCTGCGGCAACCAACGCGCAAAATCTTTCGCACACGCACAACAAATTCCTGTGTAAATTTCACGAATTTGTCGAATGGCATCGCTGGCATCTTTTTCCTCAACAATCGCACAAATACGATGATCTTCATCACGCACAATACGCCCAAGCCCTGTCGGATCCTCAACATCAGCAACCAATAAAGCCAACGATGACTGCTTTTCAGAAGACATCACTTGTGCCGTTAAAGCGCGTAATGTTTCCACTTGAATTAAAGGAACATCTGCTGATAAAACTAAAATATCATGTTCAAGAGGAATACCAGGAAGCGCTTGCAACACAGCATGCCCTGTTCCCAACTGCTCCGTTTGCACCACCCATTGCACAGGGAGTGCTGCTAATTCTCGACGAATACGCTCACCACCATGCCCAATCACCACATGAATCTGAAGAGGGTTTAATGCCTGTGCCGCTTCCACAACACGTTGTAACATAGCCTTGCCTCCGACCTGATGCAAAACCTTCGGTGTTGATGAGTGCATGCGTTTGCCTTGCCCTGCAGCTAAAATAATCACATGTAACGGCATAATGGATACATCCTGAGGAATCGTTTAATGGTGCTCATCATAAGGAAATTCAGGTAAGTTGACAATTCAACTTACCTCTCCCACGAGGTTTTCTTCTATTTTTTGTTTGATGATGGACTTATCTTGATATTTACTCATCAAATACAGTAATTTGGAATGCACAGCTTCTGTCGTCATGTCATGGCCACTGATAAGACCGATTTGATTTAAAGCATGCCCCGTCGCGTACTGATCCATTTCCACACATCCATGCTGACATTGGCTGCAATTGACAATCAGCATACCAC
>JAGVJT010000012.1 GCA_020050955.1 Legionellales bacterium
AAACAGCAGGTTTTAATCCGGCTGATCTTAAAGCGGCAGGTTTTAGTGCAGCTGAATTAAAAGCAGCAGGGTTTAATGCGGTTGCATTGAAAGCAGCAGGCTTTAATGCTGTTGATTTAAAGACGGCAGGTTTTAATGCAAAAGCCATGAAAGATGCTGGTTTTAGTGCAAAAGATTTAAAAAATGCAGGCTTTAGTGCACAAAATCTTAAGGATGCAAATTTCCGTGCACAAGATTTGAAAGCAGCAGGTATTAGTGCAAAAGATTTGCAAGCAATAGGCGCTGATCCTGCAACGTTAAAGGCGATGGGTTTTGATGCTACGGATCTAAAAAATGCAGGTTTTGATGCGAAGCAGTTAAAAGCTGCTGGTTTTAAAGCAGATGATTTGAAAAAAGCAGGTTTTAGTGCAACAGCCCTCAAAGAAGCAGGGATTAAAGCAAAAGAGTTAAAAGATGCAGGTTTTAGTGCAACGGATTTGAAGGTGGCAGGTTTTGGTGATCAAGCATTGAAAGATGCAGGCATAACGAATAATACACCGACGTTAGACGATACGATTCCTTCGTTAACTAACCCCCCTGGTGCTGCAGGTTTATCTTTTGCAAATAAACAAACAGGCCAACGTGATGCAAAACAATTGCAAACGATGATGAACCGTCAACAAACGCAAATGGCTGATCAGCGATTTCAAGCGCAAGTTAAACAAGTGGCTGGTTCCATGACCGGTGCAGCTAAAGAGGCACTGCAAAATTGGCGTAAAACGAGCACACAAACGTTTATTACTGGTTCTGAAAAAGATAAAGAAGGTGCTGCAAATGAAGCGGAAGCCTTGGCGCCTGGTGCAACTGTAGCAAATGCTGCTGCAGGGAATTCTCCTCAAGGTGCTGGCGATGCAACGGCGTTTATTAAGACTGGTGATATTTTGTTTGCAGTGATGGATACATCAGTCAATACTGATGAGCCAGGCCCTATTCTTGCCACCATTGTTTCTGGGCAATTGAAGGGCTCAAAATTGATTGGCAGCTTTGCGTTACCGGCGAATGCCTCGAAAATGGTGATAACATTTAATACGCTTTCGATTCCAGGGCATAACAAAACAGTTGCAATTAATGCGTATGCGATTGATCCCAACACAGCCCGTACAGCATTATCAAGTGAAACCAATCATCATTATTTACAGCGATATGGTGCGTTATTTGCATCATCCTTTATGGCTGGGATGAGTAGTGCGATTCAATCATCGAATACAACCGTGAGTATTGGTGGAACAGGTGGAACGACAAACACAACTGTTTCAACATTAAGTCGTTCGACGCTTGATAATGCACTGATTGCTTTGGGGGAAGTAGGAAAGTCATGGTCGAAAACAGCACAAAAAGACATGAACAGACCAACGACTGTTGAGGTTTACGCAGGAACTGGGCTTGGAATTTTATTCACACAAGATGTTTCGATAACTTAATGGTAGGTAAACCATGGTAGATAATGATCACAACAACGATGAGTATCAACTGAATGATTTGGATTTGCTTGCGGTAGAGCCGGAAGATCAAGTTCAGACAGAAGCAAAGTCAGAAAGTGATGCATCCTCGGCACCAACTGATGCAGGCGCAAAGCAATTTGATATTTCTAAGGAAATGATTCGAAATGCTTTAATTGTTATCGGTGGCATTGTTTTATTAGTGCTTTGTTATAAATTTGTGGGTTCATTTTTTTCAAGCAAAAAATCAGCGCAGCCTGAGATTATACCTGTTGCAGTTAAGAAAATACCAACCAATAATGCTGTAAACCAAAGCATGACTCAACAAATGCCATTTGCGAGTGATTCAGCGCCATCATCACAAGTGAGTAAAAAGCTCTCGACACTGGAGCAAGATCAACAAACCATGAACGCGAACGTTCAGTCTATTAATACACAACTCAATGGTATGAGTTCGACAGTGAGTGATATGGCCACCAAAATGGCTGAGTTAAGTAATGTTATCAATGCATTGAACGATAAAATTGAAGCACAATCGCATGAAATCGAACGTTTGCATGCGCCTAAACCTCGCCCAATCGCAAGAGTTCGTAAGTCATTGAACACCATGGATGCACCAGCTTCTTATGTTATTCAAGCGGTTATTCCTGGTCGTGCTTGGTTGATGACAGGCAATGGCTCAACACTGACGGTACGAGAGGGGACATCGATAGCAGGTTATGGTGTTGTTAAATTAATTGATCCATTACAAGGGCGTGTTGTTACAAGCTCAGGTCGTATTATTCGGTTTAGCCAAACAGATAGTTGAGGCGTGGAATGGATGATTACTGGGATATATTAACAAATATTGCAAACTCACTGATTCCTGTTCAGCGCTTAATGACTGGGGGGGCTTATGTCATGGGGATTGGTTTTGCAATGAAAGCGCTCTTGACGTTAAAAACGCATGGTGAATCAAGAGCTGCGATGTCTTCTTCATCCAGTTTAAAAGAACCGCTTTTATATTTTATTGTTGCAGGTGTTTTTATTTATTTTCCAACAGGTTTTGATGTGTTGATGAATACAACATTTGGCTACACCAATGTGCTAGCTTACTCTGATGGAAGTGCTATGGGCGCATGGCTTGGTGGTGATACATCATTGGGGCGTGCACTCACAGTAATTATTCAAACAATTGGGCTTTATGCATTTGTTCGAGGATGGGTTTTAATTGCGCGCTCATCATCGACAGGACAGCCACCAGGCGGAACCGGAAAGGGTTTAACGCATGTATTTGGTGGAATTTTAGCGGTTAATATTGTCGGCACTATTGAAATGATTAATAATACTTTGATGGGTACTTAGTTGATATAACTTGATTTTTGATTGAATAGGGGATAACTGTGAATAAAATGCAAAATCATCGTCGTGGAGTCAAATGTTTGATTTCGTGTCTTCTCGTGACAGCAGCAGGTGTTGCCGCTGCAAATTCGTTAACGCTAGGGGGGATGGCTTCATCGATTACAGGTTCGTTCACAAGTTTAACTAAACTTGTAACAGCTGGTTCTTATTTAGCTGGCCTAGGGTTTTCAATTGGTGCGATTATGAAGTTTAAGCAACACAAAGATAATCCGACTAACATTCCTGTAGGAACGCCGATTGCATTGACCTTTATTGCTGCAGCGTTGCTATTCTTACCTTCAATCTTAGGGGTGACTGGTTCGACACTGTTTGGTGGCTCAAGCTCTACAGCTGGTCCTACTGGTTCTGTCTTCAGCGGCAGCTAACATGGATTCACGTTATGGTTAATAACCATGCTCGTATTGAGTTAAAACTAATTGCGAGTCCAGGCTCTTGGCGCCTGTACTCGGCACGTCATGCTGATCCGCGTTTTAAAACATTTGAAGAAAAAGTGTTTCAACGCGATCGCTATGCGTGTCAATTTTGTGGCTTTCAGGCTAGAACCGATCAGCATGTTGTTAATCTTGATGGGAATTATGGAAATAACAAATTAGAAAACATGGCAACATCATGTTGTTTTTGTGCGCAGTGTTTTTTCATTGAGTCGGTTGGTGTTGGCGGCTACGGTGGTGGTTCGTTAATTTATTTACCGGAGTTATCTCAAGCGGCGTTGAATGCATTGTGCCATGTTTTATTTTGTGCTATGACCAATGACACAGGTTATAAGAATACAGCGCAAGCCATTTACCGTGGTTTTAAGTTCCGCACGCAAGTATTGGAAGAAAAGTTCGGTGAGGGTACGAGTGATCCTGCCATTTTAGGGCATTTACTAATCGATTCAAATCATACAAGTCGCGATCAAATGGATATCTTTTTTCGAGATATTCGTTTATTACCGTCCAGGGCAAAATTTCGAAAACAAATTGAACGATGGGCGGCAAATGCATTAGAAGAGCTTACTGAAAAATAAAGCACATATTTAGACGGTTGTTGATGTTA
>JAGVJT010000011.1 GCA_020050955.1 Legionellales bacterium
CGTGATACCTGTTACCTATTATCTCACATTAGGTGCCGTTTTGTTTGGCCTAAGTCTAGTGGGTATGTTATTGAATCGACAAAACGTTATCTTGTTGTTGATTTGTGTTGAATTAATGTTGCTTGCTGTGAATACAAATTTTGTTGCTTTTTCGCATTTTAATGGAGGAAATGCGGGCGAAGTTTTTGTCTTTTTTATTCTAACGGTCGCGGCTGCTGAGGCTGCAATTGGGTTAGCAATTGTGCTTTTATTGTATCGTAATCGAGGCACCATTGATGTTAATAAAATGGCTCATTTAAAAGGGTAATCACGTGAGTATATTACAGTGTTGTTTAGTGCTTGTATTTTCGCCATTAGTCGGTGCGATATTGGCAGGTTTTGGGCGAAAGCAATTAGGTCGTCGTGGTGCGCATTGCGTAACAATTTTAGGTGTCGGCATATCGTTTATGCTATCGCTTCATCTTGCATCACGTATTTTCCTAGAACATGCACCGTCACTAAACACAAATCTATACACTTGGGGTGATGGTGGCAGCTTATTTCATTACGTGTTCCATGTTGGATTTTTGGTGGATCCGTTAACGGTTTTAATGATGCTTGTTGTGACATTCGTGTCGTTGCTGGTGCATATTTATAGTATTGGTTATATGGCGGATGATGATGGTTATCAGCGATTTTTTAGTTACATTTCTTTATTTACATTCATGATGTTAATGCTAATCACAGGCAATAATTTCTTACAGCTCTTTTTTGGTTGGGAAGGTGTTGGTCTTGTTTCATATTTACTCATTGGTTTTTGGTATCATAAAGAGTCCGCGCTTCAAGGAAGCTTAAAAGCCTTTTTGGTTAATCGCGTGGGTGACTTTGGATTTATCTTAGGAATTGGTTTGATTTTTGCGCATACAGGGAGTTTGGATTATGCGACGGTCTTTCAAAATGTGACGGCATTGTCGCATGAGACAATCACGATTTTTTCAAACACATCATGGTCATTGTTAAGTGTCACCTGTATTCTCCTGTTTGTTGGCGCGATGGGCAAATCTGCACAAGTTCCGCTTCATATTTGGTTGCCAGAGTCGATGGAGGGTCCAACACCTATCTCGGCGTTAATTCACGCGGCGACCATGGTGACTGCAGGGGTCTTTATGGTGGCACGTATTTCACCGTTAGTTGAATATTCGGAAACTGCACTTAGTTTTATTCTTGTGATTGGTGCAACAGGGGCACTCTTTACCGGTATTCTTGCGTTAGTGATGAATGATATTAAACGTGTGGTGGCTTATTCAACTTTATCACAATTGGGTTATATGATGGTTGCGATGGGTGCTTCTGCGTTTAGCGCAGGCGTTTTTCATTTACTGACACACGCATGCTTTAAAGCGTTATTGTTCTTAGCAGCAGGTTCGGTGATTATCGGTATGCATCATGAGCAAGATATGCAACGTATGGGTGGTTTATGGCGAAAAATGCCGATCACCTATGTTACGTTTTTAATTGGTAGTTTGGCATTGTGTGCTATTCCTCCTTTTTCAGGGTTTTATTCAAAAGATACCATCATTGAAGTGGCGCATTTATCAACGATTCCTGGCAGTCAATATGCCTCATTTTGTGTCACATTAGGTGCGTTTTTCACGGCTTTGTATTCCTTTAGAGCTTTCTTCTTAACGTTTCATGGTCGTTTTCGCTCAGATGCAAAAGCATGGTCGCATGTGCACGAATCGCCATGGGTTGTGTGGTTGCCTTTGGTTTTATTGGCAATCCCGTCTGTGGTGATTGGTTATGTGTTATACATGCCGATGTTGTTTGATCATGTGCCTCTTTTAAATGAGTCTTTGTTTGTATTGCCTAAGTACAATGGATTGGCGCATTTAGCACATGAAGTGACCTCTCCTTGGGATGCATTTATACATGCTTATCATTCACCGGTATTTTGGTTGACGTTGTCGGGTATTTTTATGGCATGGGTGGCATATATTGCTCAGCCAAAATTACCACAGTACATGGCAAAATCTTTGCGCATGGTTTATCGGTTGTTACTGAATAAATACGGTTTTGATGCATTAAATGATCGTGTCTTTGTTCGTGGCGGACGTGGATTGGGGCAATTATTTTATCGTTTTAGCGATCAATTAATCATCGATGGTTTTTTTGTGAATGGCACCGGGCGTGCGGTTAAATGGATGGCTGGTCGTGCACGAACCATGCAAAGCGGGTACTTATATCATTACATCGCGGTGATGATGTTAGGGTTGTTTGGTTTTTTATGTTGGTTTTTGTTGGGGTAAATTGCGTCTTAGTGCGTGATTTATTGTAAAACACATTATTTGAGAAACACGATGGTGTTTCATGTGATGAAGGTGAGGGTATGCATCATTTGCTGAATGTATTGATTTGGTTGCCTATTTTGGGTGGAGCGTTTGTTTTATTCACAGGCGACGACAAGCATCCTAATGTTGCACGATTTGTGACATTATTTACGATCGTGTTAACGCTTGTATTATGTTATCCCTTGTTTTCAGGTTTTGATTTGGCGCGCTCAGGCATGCAATATGTTGAGGACATGGCCTGGATGCCATCTTTAGGTATTCACTATCGATTAGGCATTGACGGATTGTCATTGTTATTGATTGTGCTTAGCATTTTCACAAACCTTATCGTGGTGCTGGCCACATGGAATAGTATCACCTCACGTGTTTCTCAATACATGGCGGCTTTTTTAATCATGCAAGGCCTCTTGGTCGGTGTATTTGCCGCTATGGATGCGATTTTATTTTACTTGTTCTGGGAAG
>JAGVJT010000024.1 GCA_020050955.1 Legionellales bacterium
ACATACACCGTTTTACATGCTGATGGCAAATGTGCTTTAGCGCATGCAATCGCATGATGCAACGGCTCATACATCATCACCATGCCAGGACCGCCACCGTAAGGCTTATCATCAACCGCGCAATGAGGCGGATGTGCCCAATCACGTGGATTCCAGTGTTCGACACTCACAATGTTTGACGCAATAGCACGTCCGGTTATGCCTTGGTTTAGCGCCGAAAACATTTGCGGCATGATGCTAATAACGCCAAGACGTAACATATTAACTAAAAATCCAAATCCCAATCGATTGTGATTTCGCGTTTTTTAATGTCAACGCTCAAAACCGTTTCGTTTGGTAAATAGGGGATCAAATAACGTTGTTCTCCTTGAACAATAAGCACGTCATTAGAACCTGTTGCCATCATCTCTGTCACATCGCCCAGTATGTCACCCTTACAGTGGATAACACGCATGCCGATTAATTCATGCCAATAATACTCGCCAACGTCAAGACGCGGTAACTCAGAACGAGGCACACCTATCTCGAGATTAGTCAATGCTGCGACGTCTTCACGTTCTTCATAACCTAACACTTGCGTTAAGATATGTTTTTGTGTGATGTCGTCATGCTGGCGTTTTAATGGATGCCATTGATCTTGTCGTTTGATATACCAACAGGGGTATTGCAAAATGTTCTCACGAGGCTCGGTAAACGAGAGCACCGAAATAGAACCTTTGATCCCATGAGGACGACCAAATCGACCAATAACAATCCAATCAGAATCGACAGTATCCACAATATTAATTAAGCAGCATCTTTTGGTGCATTTTTGCTATGTTCTTTTATCAATGATCGTACACGATCAGATAATTGAGCACCAACGCTTTGCCAATGAGCTACTTTGCTCATTTCTAGGTGTAACCGAACTTCTTGACCACGTGCAACAGGGTTGAAGTAGCCAATGCATTCAATGTAATTACCATCACGACGTCTACGGCTGTCAGTGACAACAACGTGATAAAAAGGACGCTTTTTTGCGCCGGCTCGTGATAAACGTATAACGACCATTGTTTTCCTCTTTCAGCTTAAGGGATAACCCATCTACTCTATGACATTGTCTTTCACAGAGAAGATTCCATAAAAATGCCGTGCATTGTACGAAAATTAACGCAAGATGGGAAGATATTTTAAAATAATTTATCAGGAAGCACGCCTTTTAACCCAGGAATGCCACCCATACCTCGCATCATTTGCTTAATTCCGCCACTTTTACTCAATTTTTTCATCATCTTTTGCATTTGCTCAAATTGCTTTAATAATCGATTAACGTCTTGTATTTGTGTGCCAGAACCCATGGCAATACGTCGTTTTCGAGAGCCGACAATTAATTTTGGAATGCGACGTTCTTTCATGGTCATCGAATTAATGATAGCGATGGTTTGTGATAATGCTTTTTCTGTCGATTGACTGTTAAAATCTTTAGGCAGTTGTCCCATGCCGGGCAATTTAGTCATCATACTAGAAATGCCGCCCATGTTATTCATTTGTAGCAATTGCTCTTTAAAATCATTCAGATCAAATGTCTTTCCTTTTTTAAGTTTTTTCGCTAATTTGTCGTGTGCTGTTTTATCCGTTTTGCGCTCAACATCTTCGATGAGACTTAAGAGATCCCCCATGCCTAAAATGCGTGAGGCAACACGCTCAGGATGAAATCGCTCAAGTGCGTCTACTTTTTCACCATGCCCCATGAATTTGATGGGTTGGCCTGTGATATGCCTGATGGATAATGCTGCACCTCCGCGTGCATCACCGTCTGTTTTCGTTAAAATCACCCCGGTTAAAGGGAGCGCTTCATGGAAGGCGTGAGCAGTGTTTGCGGCATCTTGACCGGTCATACTATCCACGACAAACAATGTTTCCGTTGGTGCTGTTTCGGCATGCAGAGCTTTAATTTCTGTCATCATGTCTTGGTCAATGTGCAATCGACCGGCGGTATCGATGATTAAAACATCAACAAATTGTTTTTTAGCGTTTTCCAGTGCATTTTTTGCAATGGTTAATGGTTTTTCATGTGATTCACTTGGATAAAATAAAACACCTAAATCTTGAGCGAGGCGTGCTAATTGCTGAATTGCTGCGGGACGGTAAACGTCGGTACTGACAAGCATTACTTTCTTTTTTTCTGTTTCTTGTAAAAAGCGAGCAAGCTTTGCGGCTGACGTTGTTTTACCCGAACCTTGAAGGCCTGCCATTAAAAAGACAGCAGGCGGTTGCGTTTTGAAGTTTAACTCGGCGTGACTTTTTCCCATGATCTCGATTAATTCATCATGAACGATTTTTAAAAATGCTTGATCTGGTTTTAAGTTTGCTTGGACGTCTTGTCCGAGTGTTTTTTGTTTAATGTTTTCAATAAATGCTTTGATAACAGGTAGTGCTACGTCAGCTTCAAGCAACGACAACCGAACGTCACGCAATGCTTGTTGAGTATTTTCTTCTGTGAATCGAGCTTCGCCTTTTAATTGTTTAAAGGCATGCGTTAATCGTTTGGTTAAATTATCAAACATGAAAGATCCCCATTTGTCCGTATCGTTTTGGTGGTGTATCGTTGCTAAGGAGTATATTATACATCATATGTGTTGATTTTTAACGTGGGTGTTTGGCGTTTATCTTTGTTGATGGATGATGTTGATTGATGTGGTATTCATATCAGAGAACAAACTGTGAACACAGTCGACAAACTCATAAGGATTGATTTGTGTCGCTTTCTTTTTCTATCTTTATTCTTACTTTTTTGATTTTAATTGCGGCGTTTTTTTCTGGATCTGAAATTGGCATGATGTCGATTAATCGATATCGGCTGCGTTATTTGGTTAAAAAAAACCATAAGCAGGCTTGTCGCGTTAATCAGTTACTTTCGCATCCTGATAAATTATTAAGTGTTGTGCTTATTGGCAATACGTTAGCGAATATTATTGCTTCTATGGTTGCAACACTGATTGGTCAACGGCTATATGGCGAAATGGGGGTTGCGGTGGCAACCACGTTACTTACGTTGATTATCCTCATTTTTGCAGAAATGGTACCTAAAACGTTGGCCGCCCTTTACCCACAGCAGGTTGCGTTTGCGACGGCATTACCTTTAATGGCGTTGCAATTTGTGTTACTGCCTCTTGTGCAATTGGTGAGTGTGATTGCTACGGGGATATTACGTATATTTGGTTTTTCTATTGAGCGTGCTCAAAAAGAAATGCTTACCGGTGAAGAGTTGCGTGCTGTTGTTCATGAAGCTAGCGGCTTGTTGCCGATTGAACATAAAAGCATGTTATTAAGCTTGTTGGATCTAGAGTCCACCCATGTTGAAGACATCATGGTTCCTAAAGCGGAAGTGATTGGGCTTGATTTAGAGCTTCCTTGGGCTAAATTGCTTGAGCAATTAGAAACAGCACAACATACCCGATTGCCGCTTTATCGAGGTAGTCTTGATCATCTGGTTGGTATGATTCATGTCCGAAACGTCTTAAATTTGATGTTAAGTGCTGAATTAACGATGGAAACGCTTTTGGACATTGCTGAGTCGCCGTATTTTATTCCTGAAGCCACACCTTTAAATGTGCAAATCTTAAATTTTCAAAAGATGAAGCGTCGAAGCTGTTTTGTGGTGGATGAATATGGAGATTTGCAAGGTCTTGTAA
>JAGVJT010000129.1 GCA_020050955.1 Legionellales bacterium
AATTTCACAAATTTTGCAAAACAAGTGGCTCAAACAGCGTTGCAAACTGGCATCACAACTGTGCTTGAGTTGAGTAATGCAACGATGACAGGTGAAGATCGTACCGTTGAACAAGCGCGTCAAGAGCTTGTCGCTAAAATTGGTGAAAATATTAAAATCCGACGCATTGCATGCCTTGACTCAGAGGGCTCTGTTGGTTTCTATCTGCATGGTACACGTATTGGTGTGTTGGTTGGATTGGATACGTCAGATGAAGCATTAGCAAAAGACATCGCCATGCATGTTGCTGCAAGCCGGCCATTAGTGATTCGACGAGAAGATGTGTCTAAAGAAGCCATGGATAATGAGCGAGAAGTCTTTATGGCACAAGCGATGGAAAGCGGTAAGCCACAAGAAATTATTGAAAAAATGGTAGAAGGACGTATTAGCAAGTTTGTGGATGAAGTGAGCTTGTTAGGTCAGCCATTTGTTAAAGATCCAAACAAAAAAATTAGTCAACTTTTGAAAGAAAAAGGGGCTAATGTGACTCAATTTATTCGTTTAGAAGTTGGTGAAGGTATTGAGAAAAAAGAAGATAATTTTGTTGAAGAAGTGATGGCACAGGTTCGTGAATCATGATTCAACATCAACCCCAATTAGCCTATAAGCGTGTTTTATTAAAATGCAGCGGCGAAGCATTAATGGGTGATGTGAAGTTTGGCATTGATCCTTTAGTGTTAGACAAGATTGCGCATGATGTTGCTGAGATTGTGAGTCTTGGGGTTGAAGTTGGGTTGGTGATCGGCGGTGGAAATTTATTTCGCGGAAAAGCGCTTTCTGCCGCTGGGCTTGGTCGTGTCACAGGTGATCATATGGGTATGCTCGCAACGGTGATGAATGCGTTGGCATTGAGAGATGCCTTAGAGCGAATTGATTTACCCGCGCGTATCATGTCTGCCATCCCCATGTTAGGTGTTGTTGATCCTTACCATCGCCGCAAAGCGATTACACATTTGCGAAATAAGCATGTGATTATTTTTGCTGCCGGTACGGGCAATCCTTTCTTTACAACAGACACAGCGGCTTGTTTACGAGCTATCGAAATCGATGCTGATGTTGTGTTAAAAGCCACAAAAGTTGATGGTATTTATTCAGATGACCCAGTTAAAAATCCCAATGCAACGCGGTTTGATCATTTAACGTATCGTGAGGTCTTGACACAAGGGCTCCAAGTAATGGATTTAACCGCGATTTGTCTGTGCCAAGATCATGGTATGCCATTGCAGGTTTTTGACATGGCCGCACCTGGTGCATTAAAAAGAATTGTTCAAGGCGAGCGAGTTGGAACAATTGTAGGAGCAAATCATGGTGAATGATATCAAAAAAGATGCAGAAAAACGGATGCAGAAGACAGTAGAATCGCTTCGAATTGACATGACAAAAATTCGAACAGGGCGCGCAAACGCGGGATTACTGGATCATGTTTGTGTTGACTATTACGGTACACCGACTCCCATTAATCAAGTGGCGAACATTACAAGTAGTGATGCACGTACGTTGACGGTCACACCATGGGAAAAAACCATGATGACGGCAATAGAAAAAGCTATTTTAACGTCTGACCTTGGTTTAAACCCATCGAACTCGGGAACAGCGATTCGTGTTCCTATGCCGCCTTTAAGTGAAGAGCGTCGTAAAGAGATGATTCGAATTGTACGAGGCGAAGCAGAGCAAAGCCGTGTGTCGATTCGTAATATTCGTCGTGATGCCAATCATCATTTGAAAGAAAATGTTAAAGCAAAAGAAATTTCAGAAGATGACGAGCGTCGTGCAAGTGATATTGTACAAAAATTAACAGATCAATACATTGCAGAAATAGAGCGTGTGTTAGCTGAAAAAGAAAAAGAATTAATGGAAATTTGACACTATTGTTACGATTGATCATCATTAATGATGGTCAATCGTAAAAATATGATTTAATTTAAAAAGTTAATATAATTCTCGAACGTGTCATTTTCGGCGCAGGACACTACTGTTATACTGCACCAGTATTCATCGGGTTATTCACTGTTCCTAGCTCTATCGCATCGAGCTCATCATTTGCATCAATTTCTTGCGGTGGTACACTCCAAAACGTTAATCTTGGCATACCGAATACATTGTGATAAATTTTTGCTGACGTACCAAATAACGCAAGCGCAACTACAAAATAGGCAGACGAAAATCCAGCGCGCTCAGCTGAGTTGTATTGTCCGTAAGATCCTTGGCCTCGCAGGGCTAGTACACCAGCCACGGTATCAAGCATGCCCAATGCAAATAAAATGCCTGTGATACTTTTAATTATACATGCAAGCTCGGGGTTTTCATTCGCTCTTCTCATAAGCTGTTCTCTGTTTAATAAATGACGTCATTCTATCATATTTGAGCAAAATGTAAAAATATTATCTTTGGGTGACTCTTCACCTGATCATCTCGATGCGGTTGAGATAAATGGTTAAAAACGAGGCGACATCTATTTTAAGCACGAACAACAGAGCAAAACGATAAAATGAGTTGTTCTATGCTACGCCATGCTGTGTCAGTTTCTCCTGTCTTGATGCATTCGTCGATGGCTTGGCTTTGACGTAATAAAGCATAAAGATGCGGTTGAGTGAAGCGTTTAAGTGCTTGTTCGTAATATCTTGTTCGAGTTGACCAAATATTTAATTGTTTAGAAGCAGATGCAAATGATTCGTGTTGTAATTTTGTTGAGAGTTGGATTAGCACTCGAATTTCTTGTGTTAATAACCATAAAATCAGCGTCGCTTCCGTACGATTTTCTGAAGCAAGTTTAATTAAATGCAATGATTTTTCCACATTGTTTGAAAGACACGCGTCCGAAAGCTCGTATAACTGGTAATCGCATTGATCTGTGAGATGAGGTAAAACATCCTGAGCGGTTATAATTTGATGGCTTTCGTATGTTAAAAAGAGCTTTTCAAGAAGCTGTGCAGAAGCAAGATGATTACCTTGGGTGTATTGCTGAATCAGTGCTGGCACTTCAGGCGCATAATTGATGCTTGCCTCCTGAAGTTTTTGTTTTATCCAG
>JAGVJT010000203.1 GCA_020050955.1 Legionellales bacterium
GGATGTCTTTTACTAACATTGTGATGGATTCTTGCATCGATATGATTTGTTGTCGCAAAACAATAATGTGTTCCTTTGTATCAAGTTCTTGCGATTGTAAAGCAAATTCTGGCGCTTGTGTCTCGAATACTTGTTGAAGTAAAACAGGTATTTCTTCTTGCACACCTCGCTCTTGTTGCCGCACATCTAACGTTTGTTGCTGTTGTAAATGAGCAAGTGTTTCTAATTGCACTTCATGATTTTTTTTTCTTTTTCGTGATACTTGAGCCGCCACTCTATTTTTCTCTTTGCGCTGCTTATCTTTCTCTTTTGCTGTTAATAGTGATTTAAGTTGAGGTTGCGAGACAACATTATCGGGAGGCATGTTTTCAACACTCGACGTTGTCGATGCAAAAAATAACGATGGACTAGTTGTTCTTTTTTTCAACAAACAGCGATCAGACGATGTGTGTCGTCGCTTTGTATGTGCATTGACATCAGATTGCTCATCCAATGAGGCATGATTCACTTGGGACGTCTGATTTTCATACTTTGTATTCATCAGCATTCATCATGAAAAACTATTTCTCTCATGTTACACCTCTTTTATTAAGTTACGATTAAATCATCTTTTTTTTACTCAACAATATTCAATCACAATGGGCTATAATAAAACAAATAACAAAGAGAGAGAAGCATATGTCATCTAATCCATGGTCACATTTGGCTAAGATTGACGATCCAATCGAGCTTATCATAGGAGCTTTTCTCATCGACGTGAAAGAAAATCTTCCAACGCATCCTAATGATCAGTTGGTACTCAAAAAGCTTTGTGCGGTATTGCAAGCACGCCTTGAACAATATAGGCAGCACGAATGTACACAAGAGGAGTGCCTAAATCATATCACCATGTTACTCATGGAAACATCTTTAGACTTTCAAGAACAAAGGCTAGGTAACTTATGCTTAGATTACGTCAGAAATCTTAATCAAGCCATTATTAACAGCCATCAAGGTATTTTTGCCAAGTTTCACCAACAACAGGATATCATCGCAAATTCTCTACGATACAAAAATACCTCAGAAGAAACGCCATTACAAACACTGAGAGTTGAAATTGATCGACAATTAGACCAACTCGATGAAATAAGACTTGCATTATCACAACAAACAGAGCCACTTGATCCTGAAGTATGGCAAATTTATCAACAATTAATCAGCTCTCTAAGCTCACTCATCGAATTTTTATTCAAAAAAACCCCCAATAACTCCTATTCACCAACGACACAAAAAGAAGATACAGTACGATTAGAACGTCTCAAACAACATCAAACCATGCATCAAGGGTATACAAAATTTTTAAATGTTGAAGATCCACGCGTGTTTGTGATCGGCATGTTCCTTGTTGATATGGAACATATTTCTGTGCAAACAACACAAGACAAACAATGCTTAGAAGAACTGATTCAAACACTTCAAGACGCACTCATGCAGTATCAAGAGCATTCATTCAGTGCAAAGGATTACGAAACGAAAGTAGTTATGACACTGATGATAACGTCGATTGAATTTACAAGTCCGGAAATTCAGCAAGCGTGCATATCAACTGTCACAAGATTTAATCAAGCCTTAGAAAACATGAAGCATGGATTGTTTCAACAACACCGCGATCAACAAGAAACGCTTCTTGCACCACGTATGCCACACGATCACATGGCAAAACAATCAGAAGAAGAAAAAGAAGAAGAGACAGTAACTCCGCTACCAGAAGAGCCTATAACCCATGAGATTCATGATGTTCTAATCGAACAAAACAATGTTGACGACATTCCCGCAACCTCTGCCATGCAAGCACTCCTTCTTGCACAAAGCAAGCAATTAAAAAAAACCACGCTAGCACCTAAATCACCACCGCAAGACCCAGCAATTGCCAAAATTTTGGCACGACGAAAATTTATTGAAACAAACAGCGATGACGATGATTTAACCAGTGATGAAGAAGATGACGAACTTTTTAAAGTCACGCAATCACCTTCAGAGCCCGTGAAACCATCTTCCGTACAACCGAATATTTTAGCTGGTGGACTCACAACCTATCAACAATTTCAACGAAAAGCCGGTGCAATTAAACCTGCCTCCGACGATGACGACACAGACGATGAAAATGATTGGGATGAGAGGCCATCAACATAGATGCACACGTACCTAATCAGCATGCCAACTTGCTTTTGCACGATAAAGTGCAGACAAATCATCCACGTTTTTTTCAACCGTACCCGATAAATCAAACACATCACGTGATGCTTGATAATACACACCTAAAGGCACCGGATGTTCTGGATAAGACAATCGCGCTAAACGCATGGCTGATAAAAAGTTATGCGTATCATGCATGTATTCGCTACCTTCTGCTTCATCGCGACGCACACGTACCAAGGCATCATCACGCAACACAAATCCCGACTCCTGTTGTTCACCAAACCGAAGTGGTGCATCATGCTCAAGTAAGACCGTTTGTGTTTTACGCTGCGTTTTAAGTGCAAAATCATCAAACGCACCATGATTAAAAATATTGCAATCCTGATAAATCTCGACAAATGAACAACCTTGATGTTCATTCGCTTGTTTAATCACAGAGGCAAGATGCACAGGATCTTTATCTACAGCACGTGCTACAAAGCTAGCACCACATCCAAGCGCAAGTGCCAATGGATTTAAAGGTTGATTCACCACGCCTTGTGGTGATGTTTTGGTCACTTGGCCTTTTTGTGATGTTGGTGAAAACTGCCCTTTTGTTAACCCATAAACTTGATTATTGAATAACAAAACATTGATATTAACATTACGACGTAATGCATGAATCAGGTGATTCCCTCCAATGCTTAGTGCATCACCATCCCCTGTAATCACCCATACCGTCAAATCATCTCGCATCGCTTTTAAGCCCGTTGCAATCGCCATGGCTCGTCCATGAATGGTGTGAAATCCATACGTATTCATGTAATAAGGCAGTCGACCAGCACATCCAATGCCTGACACAAAAACATGCTTTTCGGGTGGTAGGCCTAATTCAGGTAAAACGCGTTGCAGTGCGGCTAAAATAGCATAATCGCCACATCCTGGGCACCATCGCACATCAACTTGATTGGTAAAATTTTCACGCGTGAGCGTTGGTTTGTTCATAATTTGCTTTCGCCTCAATGGTCTCGACTAAACGACTAACAGTCAATGGTTGACCATTACACTGACTAATAGAATGTGCATCAACTAAATACGTCGCACGTAACAATTGGCATAATTGCCCTGAGTTAAGCTCAACCACAAACACTTGTTTAAACGCACGTAAAATATCGCCCAATCCTTTCGGTAAAGGATTTAAATGTCGAATATGCACAAGTGCGACGGGTAAACCATTTGCAGCACTTTCTAAACAGGCACTCAAAAGACTGCCGTAAGTGCTCCCCCATCCGACTAACAAAATAGATGCATCAGGATCGCCTTCGATCTGAATAGGCATATCATCCAATGCAATATTAGCGATTTTTTGTGCTCGCAATTCCACCATATGTTGATGGTTGTTCGCATCGTAACTAATTCGTCCGTCTTCGCCTTGTTTTTCTAACCCACCTAATTGATGGATGAAACCAGGTTCACCCGGAATGTTCCAACTTCGGCTTAAGTGTTCATCTCGATGAAAGGGTTTTGGTGAGCGATTAAAATTCAATTGCGGTAATGCAAGGGATGCAGGATCTGGAATTAACCACGGCTCGGCGGCATTTGCAAGATAAGCATCAAGCAACACAATGACCGGAGTCATGTATTTAACCGCCATGCTAAACGCTTCCATCACCGTATGAAAACAATCAGAAGGCGAACGTGCCGCAAGGACTGGCAATGGCGCTTCGCCATGACGGCCATAAAGTGCTTGGCGTAAGTCGCTTTGCCCTGTTTTTGTTGGCATGCCGGTTGATGCACCAGCACGCTGAACATCAATAAGAACTAACGGTAACTCACTGACCACTGCAAGTCCTAAGCTTTCGCTTTTTAA
>JAGVJT010000119.1 GCA_020050955.1 Legionellales bacterium
GATATTTTGAGTTATTTATATTTGGCTTCTGCTGTTTTAAAGCGCTACCATGATGATGGTGAGCCAGAGGCTGATCGCATGTTAGTAACGTGGTGTTGTCAAACACTATTTTATGAAACAGCGCTTGCTATAGAAGGAATCATCGCGAATTTCCCCATTCGATGGGCGCGTGCATTTTTAAGAATTATTTTACAACCATTAGGGCATGGAGAAAATAAGCCTACGGATGCACTGGGTCATCAGCTTGCTCACCTGTTAACAGAGCCAAATGAGACGCGAACTCGTTTAACGCGGCTTGTTTTTCATGAAGCACTTATCAATTGCCCTATTGGTCGTTTAGAAGAAGCATTTCATCGTTTATGCGCTGTTTCTGATCTTGAAAAAAAAGTGATTACCGCGGTGAAGAAAGGATTATTGCCGTCGCTGTCATTTTCAAAACAAATCGAAGAAGCCGTTGCGCAAGGTATTCTAACGCGAGTAGAAGGTGCGCGGCTTAAGGATGCTGAGCTTGCGAGGCAATCTGTGATTGCAGTGGATGATTTTCACCCGGATGAGTTAAGTCATCCTAAACCGGCTCATCATTCCAGTTTGTCGGAGTAAGTTTTTATGTCGTCTCGAACTGATGTATCCCTATAAAATGCACTATTTTAAATATCGTCATTGATGCCATCTTTAGTGATACTTCGAGACGAAGTTTTGAAACGCGATCAACCCTCTCGATTTAATGCTTTTCATCTCGCTTGGCACAAAGCCATGGAATCACAACAAACAAAAGCATACCACTCACTAAAACGCCTTCAAAAAAAGAAAGATTTTTAATAGGAATATCGCTGGGTGGAATAAAACCAATAATAATTGCAATTAGACAACACAATAACCCTGTTAATGAAACAAACCATACGCCAAATTTTCCGCCAGGAATTTTATAAGCTCTGGGAAGATGTGGTTGGCTATAGCGAAGTTTAATGACAGCGGCAAACATAAAAACATACACTAATAACGCCAGTTGGGCGCACATGATGGTGAGGAGCCAATAAGCGGCATAGATAGTATCACTTAAGATAAAAACACCACTTAAAAGCGTAAAAATACCACCTTGTGCCATTAAGATGCGAGTTGGAGCACCATGCTTATTCATTTTCGCAAATGTTTGTGGAATAGAACCATCACGTGCAGAAACAAGCAGGCCTTTTGTGGGGCCAATGATCCATGCGGATACGCCGCTTAAACCACCGACAATGATTAAGATGGCGGTGATAGATGTCATCCATGGCATATGATAAGCATCAAAGAAAAGAGAGTAAGCATCGATAAGTCCGGAAACAACATTTAAGCTGTTAGCAGGGACTACAACAACAATCGCAAGCGAACCAAGCACTAACGTTGAAAAAATAATGCTCATAGAATAAAACAATGCACGAGGGTAATCGCGTTGAGGGTTTTTTACCTCTTCAGCATGCATGGCAGACATTTCAATGCCAAGTAATCCAAATAACACAGCTGAAAACAATGAAACATTATCAAATGTTTTAAAGTTAGGTAACCATGAAACGTGTTCAAGTGCTAGAGGATGCCCCTGATACACCCAGATGCCTCCTAAAATGGTGATACCTATCATAGGAATGAGTGTGCCGATTAAGGCACCAAGAATACTGACCAGCCCTGAAATGCGCATACCAAAACAATTCAGAAGTGTCATTAGCCAAAACAATCCTGTGGTTGTGCTAAGTAAGTAGACTCGATTTTTGGCAAGTTCTGGTGCAAAGAGATAGGCCATAGTTGTGACAATGAAGACTAAAATTGTCGGATACCACACAATGTTATACACCCATTGCAGCCAGATAGTAATAAATGCTGTTCGTCGGCCAAATGCTTCACGCACCCAAACATAAAGACCACCTGTGCTTGGGTAAGCGGTTGCTAATTCTGCAGCGACCAAAGCAATTGGGATAAAAAATGCAACAGCAGCAAGTAGGTAGTAAGAAACGAGAGAGTAACCAAGCTTGGCTGATACAGGTAATGTACGTAAATTATCAACGGCGATGACGTTGATCATCACCAATGAAAATACGCTTAAAACACGTTTGGATGGATGCACATTGAGTCCTTAGTTAAATCATTAATAAGTCGCATGACCCGGCGTGCGAGGGAATGGAATAACATCACGAACGTTAGCAGCACCTGTGACATAGCTTACTAAGCGTTCTAATCCAAGCCCAAATCCTGCATGAGGTACACTGCCGTAACGTCTTAGATCACGGTACCATTGATAATGATCTTTATTCAAACCGACAGCATCCATGCGCTCATCTAAAATCACTAATCGCTCTTCGCGTTGACTTCCACCAATAATTTCTCCAATGCCTGGTGCTAAAACATCCATGGCGGCAACGGTTTTATGATCATCATTCAAGCGCATGTAAAAACTTTTAATGTCTTTGGGGTAGTTTGTCAAAATAACAGGTTTTTTACAAAGAACCTCTGCTAAATAACGTTCATGCTCTGATTGTAAGTCGATGCCCCATGAAACAGGGTATTCAAATGATGCTTTGGCTTGTTGTAGTGCATGCACGGCATCGGTATATGTCATGATTTCAAAATCACTATGCACAAGTTGCTCAAGACGACTCATACATTGTTTATCAATAAATTGATTGAAAAATGTTAGGTCATCATGGCACTCTTCAAGAACTGTTTTGCATAAATAGCGTAAAAAAGATTGGCTTAATTGACATATATCATCAAGCGTTGCAAAAGCAAGCTCAGGTTCAACCATCCAAAACTCTGCTAAATGTCGACTTGTGTTTGAATTTTCTGCACGAAATGTTGGGCCAAATGTGTAAACTTTTGATAAAGCTAAACAGTAAGCTTCGACATTTAATTGTCCTGACACTGTTAAAAATGTTTCTTGGCCAAAAAAATCTTTTGAAAAATCAATAGCACCTTGAGCATTTTTCGGTAAATTGACCAAATCAAGCGTACTAACACGGAATAACTCACCTGCACCTTCGCAATCACTTGCAGTGATAAGAGGAGTGTGAATCCAATAGTAGCCTTGCTCATGAAAAAAGCGATGGATGGCCTGAGATAGGCTGTTACGAACACGAGCAATGGCGCTAATAGTGTTTGTTCGCGGGCGTAAATGAGCGACGTCACGTAAAAATTCAAGTGTGTGTCGTTTCGCTTGAATAGGATAGGTATCTGGTTGATCGACCCAACCAACGACTTCGATGCTCTCTGCTTGAATTTCAACCGTTTGTCCTTTGCCTTGCGAAGCAACAAGTTCTCCTGTAACAATCAGCGAGCATCCTGTGTTGATTTTGAGAACATCTTCTTGATAATTTGCTAATGAAGCATTCGCAACAATTTGGATTGGGTCAAAACACGAGCCGTCATGTAAACTGATAAAAGATAGACCTGCGTTAGAGTCACGTCGTGTTTTTACCCAACCCCGGACAATGACACGTGTGCCGGGTGTCACGATTTCTTTGTTGTTGCATTGTTTTACAGTATAAATTTCGCCCATCTGTATGCTCCTTATATAGCATTTGAATATGTTCTTCTTTTGAAACAACGATGCTACATAATATTTTTTAATGACAAAAAATCCGATGATACACCAAAAAAAAACAGGGATAAAATATCGGGATGATTGAATGATTATTTTTTTCAAAAAACAACCATAAAGTTGCAATAAAGCTCATATTGGTCTATTTAATTAACTAAGCGTTTGAAAACGGAGAGTAACATGTTTGGTTCACCTTTATATTCTTTTTTTCTAGCACAGTTGTTTGGATTGACCCTTGTCATTTTAGCCATTATTTTTTTAAGTCGAGCGGATTATTATCGAAAAATGATGCTTGAGATGCAAAGCACCGATCATGCAATCTTTATTGGCGCCCTTTTCGGGTTGATTTTAGGTATTTTTTTGGTGCTTATTCATAATATTTGGGTGCCACAACCACGTGTCATTGTGACCATCATGTGTTGGATGATCTTAATGAAATCGGTGTTGTGGTTAGCGGCTCCTGAACGTATGGTGGCGTTGGCAAAGCGTATCTGCAGTGGATGTGGCTATTACGTGTGTATTGTATGCATGATGTCATGGGGCATGCTTTTAATGGCGAAGGGGTCTTACC
>JAGVJT010000151.1 GCA_020050955.1 Legionellales bacterium
TAATTTCACCTGTCATGGCAACATCAGCGCGCACGGGAATATGCGTTAACACCGACATCAGCACTGTGCACATCCCAATCCCCGCACTTGGTCCATCTTTTGGTGTCGCACCTTCCGGAACATGAATATGAATATCATTTTTTTCGTAGAAGTCATCTGAGATATGAAACGTCTTTGCACGACTACGCACAACCGTCATCGCAGCATGAATCGACTCTTGCATCACTTCGCCCAATTGACCAGTATGCAATGTCTTTCCTTTACCTGGCATCATAGATGCTTCTATCGTGAGTAACTCACCACCGACACTCGTCCACGCAAGTCCTGTCACTTGGCCCACTTGATCTTCTGTTTCAGCAAGACCATATCGATATTTTTCAACACCTAAAAATTTCTCAATATTACTGCGTGCAACACTGATTTTTTTCACACGCTTTCGAGATAACAAATCTTTAACCACTTTCCGACAAACGCTCGCTATTTCACGGTCTAGATTTCGCACCCCTGCTTCGCGAGTGTAGTGACGAATAATGTTTTGAATAGCACCATGAGTGAACTCAATTTCATCGTCTTTTAAACCGTTGGCAACACGTTGCTTGGGAATAAGGTAATTTTGTGTGATGTGTATCTTTTCATCATCGGTATAACCTGCAAGACGAATGACTTCCATCCGATCTAATAACGGTGCTGGAATTTCCAATGAATTCGCCGTTGCAATAAACATCACATCACTTAAATCATAATTTACTTCTAAGTAATGATCGTTAAACGTATGATTTTGCTCCGGGTCAAGCACTTCTAATAATGCAGAAGCAGGATCACCACGAAAATCCATCGCCATCTTATCCACTTCATCAAGCATGATTAATGGGTTTTTGACACCCGCTTTACAGAGTTTTTGAATAATTTTACCTGGCATAGAACCAATGTAGGTACGTCGATGACCACGAATTTCTGCCTCATCACGAACACCACCTAAAGCAATACGAATAAATGTTCGCCCTGTCGCATTTGCAATGGACTGCCCTAATGACGTTTTACCCACCCCTGGTGGTCCGACCAAACAAATAATAGGGCCTTTCAAACGTTTAACACGCTGTTGAACCGCGAGGTATTCAATAATACGTTCTTTAACTTTTTCAAGACCATAATGATCTTGGTCAAGTAATTTTTCTGCCTTTTGTAAATCAAATTGGATTTTATTGCGCTTTTTCCAAGGCACACTCAGCATCCAATCTAAATAATGCCTCACCACAGTCGCTTCCGCTGACATCGGTGGCATTAATTTTAATTTTCGCAATTCCGCATGAGATTTATCTTTGGCTTCTTTTGGCATGCCTGCGCGGTCAATGGCTTTTTCCAACTGATCAAGCTCATTACCCTCTTCACTCATTTCACCGAGTTCTTTTTGAATGGCTTTCATTTGCTCGTTCAAATAGTACTCACGCTGGCTTTTTTCCATTTGCCGTTTCACACGTCCACGAACGCGTTTTTCGACTTGCAACAGATCAATTTCTGTTTCAATCAATCCCATTAGACGCTCAAGACGAACACCAACATCTAAGGTTTCGAGCAATGCTTGTTTGTCATCAACTTTCAATGTTAAATGCGCGGTGACGGTATCCGTCAATCGACCAGGCTCGTCAATGCTTGTCAGCGAATTTAAAACTTCTGGTGGTATTTTTTTATTAAGTTTGATGTATTGTTCAAATTGAGACATTAATGAACGCATCATGATCTCAATTTCTTGCTCTTTAAACGCATGAGAATCGTCTTCGACAGGCTCCCATGTCGCAGCAACGTAATTTTCTTTTTTCTCATAAGAAAGCACACGTCCACGCTCTTCACCTTCCACAAGAACTTTAACGGTACCATCAGGGAGTTTTAATAATTGCAATAAACTGGAGACCGTCCCCATAGTAAATAATTCATCAGGAGTCGGATCATCACTATTTGGCTGACGTTGAGCGACTAAAAAAATGCGCTTATTTTCAAGCATCGCAGCTTCTAGTGCTTTGATTGATTTTTCACGCCCAACAAATAAAGGAATAACCATGTTCGGGTAAATAACCACATCCCGCAATGGTAAAACAGGCAAATCACGTGTTGCAGATTCTTCTGAAGAAGCGTCTTCTTGCTCGATTGACGCTTCTTCCATCATGGATTCATCTTGTGACACAACATCTTTATCACTCGGCTCATGTTCATTCGACATAACGTTATCCTTCTAAACTTAAGAGAGCGGCAAAATGTTTAAGCACCGCCCGCAGCAGAGTGTTGTTCTTCCTTATCACCGTAAATCAATACGGGTTTCCCAGTACTATTAACCACTTGTTCGTCAACTAACACTTCACTCACACCGTCAAGGGAAGGAAGCTCATACATGGTATCTAATAGAATTGTTTCCAAAATGGCACGTAACCCACGTGCACCAATCTTTCTTGCAAGCGCTTTTTGAGCAATCAAACGCAATGCTTCCGGACGAAACGCCAACTCAACATTTTCCATCTTAAATAACGCATGAAATTGTTTTGTCAGTGCATTTTTAGGTCGCGTTAAGATATCAACCAAAGCATCTTCATCCAATTCACCAAGTGTTGTCACCACAGGTAATCGTCCGACAAATTCTGGGATTAAACCATATTTGATAAGATCATCAGACTCAAGTGCATGCAACATTTTTTCCGTTTCTTGAGCATCTTTTTTATTTTTAAGTTGAGCTGAAAATCCAATACCAGATTGATCACTACGCTCACGAATCACTTTATCTAAACCCGCAAATGCGCCACCACATATGAACAAAATATTCGACGTGTCCACTTGCAAAAACTCTTGCTGCGGATGTTTACGTCCACCTTGAGGCGGAACAGAAGCAACCGTTCCTTCAATCAATTTCAATAATGCTTGTTGAACACCTTCACCGGAAACATCACGTGTAATCGAAGGATTATCCGATTTACGTGAAATTTTGTCGATTTCATCGATGTATACAATGCCACGCTGCGCTTTTGCAACATCGTAATCGCATTTTTGTAAAAGCTTTTGAATAATATTTTCAACGTCTTCACCGACATAACCTGCTTCAGTTAACGTTGTTGCATCAGCCATTGCAAAAGGAACATTCAATAAACGAGCCAGCGTCTGGGCAAGTAATGTTTTCCCGCTTCCTGTAGGGCCAATCAGCAGAATATTACTTTTCCCTAACTCAACACCATCTTCAGACTGATGTTGCATACGTTTGTAATGATTATATACCGCAACCGACAACACCTTTTTCGCGTGTGATTGACCAATAACATATTCATCTAAAAAAGCAGAAATTTCTTTCGGTGTGGGCAATCGTTTATCTTCGACAACCTGTTCTTGTTTTTTTTCTTCACGAATAATGTCATTACATAAATCAACACATTCGTCACAAACAAACACAGAAGGACCAGCAATTAATTTCTTAACTTCATGCTGACTTTTACCACAAAAAGAACAATACAATACTTTTTCACCACCACCGCTGGCTTTCGTCATCTAGTAAGCTCCCGCTTTACACGGCTCATCAATTATTTTTTATCAGTATCTGCAATAGACTCACGACTGTGAAGAACACGATCAATCAGGCCATACTCAACAGCTTGTGTCGCACTCATGAAATTATCACGCTCCGTATCACGCATGATTTGTTCAGGCGTTTTATTGGTGTGCTTACCCATGATGTTATTCAACCGCTCACGTACCGCAAGT
Source organism: Legionellales bacterium (assembly GCA_020050955.1). GTDB lineage: Bacteria > Pseudomonadota > Gammaproteobacteria > Legionellales > Legionellaceae > JAGVJT01. The sequence goes on from JAGVJT010000151.1 coordinate 3,736, forward strand.
GTCTCACGCGCATGAATTTCAATATCTGTCGCCTGACCACGATAACCACCAAGAGGCTGATGGATCATGACGCGAGAGTTCGGCAAACAATAGCGTTTTCCTTCAGCACCCGCGCATAACAACAGTGCTGCAGCACTCGCTGCCTGACCAATACACAGTGTGCTCACATCAGGCTTAATGAACTGCATAGTATCATAAATCGCAAGTCCTGCCGTTACGACACCACCTGGAGAGTTAATGTACATTGAGATGTCTTTATCTGGATTTTCAGACTCAAGAAACAACAACTGAGCCACAACCAAATTTGCCATATGATCTTCAACTTCACCTAAAAGAAAAATAATGCGCTCTTTTAATAGTCGTGAGTAAATATCATATGAGCGCTCTCCGCGTGAAGTTTGCTCAACGACCATTGGCACAAGGCCACTGGCATTTCTAATCACTTGATCTGAATACCCCATCCCTTACTCTCCTTTCTCCTCATCCGCTACATCAGCGTGTTTATTCGGGGTCATGACATCATCGTAACTCATCTGTTTTTGAACTTTCTTAACATGTTCAATAATTTTTTCTGCGACCATTTCTTCCATCACAAGCGCTTCAATTTCCGCGATACGCTCTTGTTTCTCATGGTACCATGCACGCAATTCAGATGGATCATCATACGCTGCCGATAATTTTTCAATCATAGCATCAACACGTGCACGATCAACCGTCATTTGATGCTTCTTCACATAATCAGCAAACAACAAGCCCATTCTTACACGACGTATCGCTTGCTCTTCAAACAACATCCGCGGAAAGTCAGGGATTTTCTCATCGTCTGAATGCTCGTGACCAAATAATCGGTGATACATGTCATGCTTTAAATGTTCAATTTCTTGATCCACTAACGCATTTGGAACATCAAAAGTATTCATCGCTAATAATGCATCAAACGCTTTCTCACGATTCATCGAACTTAATCGACGCTCAAGCTCTCGTACCATGTTATCTTTGATATCTTTTTTTAATGCGTCAACACCACCTTCATTAATATTAAACAATGCCGCAAACTCATCATTTAATTTCGGCAATGTTCCTTCTTGAACACTTTTAACCGTAATGTTAAATCGTGCTGGTTTTCCTGCCAATGATGCTTCGTGATACGCTTCAGGGAAGGTAACATCGATAACAACGCAAGCACCAGGCTCAACGCCTAAAATACCCTGCTCAAAGCCTTCAATCATTTGACCTTGCCCCATCACAAGTTCAAAGTCATTTTCTTTAGCATTAGCCATCGGCTCATCATTCATGAAACCTTCAAAATCAATCACAACGCGGTCGTTTTTGGCAACAGCGCGTGTCACTGGGCTCCATGTCTTATGTTGATCACGAAGTTTTTCAAGCAATACATCCACATCTTTATCCGTCACTTCAGCATGCCCTACTTCGATTTCTGACTGCTCTAGTTCTTGGATAGTAAATACAGGGAATACTTCAAATAATGCGCTGTAACTAAAATCTTGACCTGATGCAAGTACGCCAGGTTCAATACGAGGTGTCCCTGCTGGTACTAATGCGTTTTCTGTTAATGCTTCGTGTAATGTTGACTGAACCATTTCTCGTGCAACTTCATCTCGCACACTGTCAGAGTAACGTTGTTTTACGAGATTAAACGGTGCTTTGCCTGGACGAAATCCACGGATATTGACACGATTGACTAAATTTCGGAGACGTAACCCAACTTCTTCTTCAATTTTTTCAGTTGGCACTGAAACGGTTACTCTTCGCTCCAAACCATTTAAGGTCTCAACAGAAACTGCCATCTAGTCACCTCACTGGACATAATATCGTTATTAAATTGTAAATAAGAAAATAGGACATGTAATCGCATTGCGTCTAAGCCACAAATAACAATTCCTAATTGTATATGGTACGAAAGGAGAGACTCGAACTCTCACGGGTCGCCCCGCTGGAACCTAAATCCAGTGCGTCTACCAATTCCGCCACTTTCGCAA
>JAGVJT010000035.1 GCA_020050955.1 Legionellales bacterium
CAAGCCAACTTATCGTGATTAAAAAAACGTGCGATACACAGAAAAGTACAAATAAAGTTATGAGTGCGGTCCATGCGGTTAATTCGATTGTCCAATGACCTAACGAAATAAAAACATAGCCAGGATCGTGTTGCAATTGAATACCAAGCCACACGGAGCTTAACAAGAGTAAAAAAATCAGTAAGCTTCGAATCATCATGATGACGCTCCTGTTTGTTCTAAAGATGGCTCTGATGTATTTTGTGATGGTGCTTGAGATGTTATGAATTGCTCGAGAGAGGTTAAAGCTAAATGCGGAATGGGATTGGTATCACCAACATTGATGGTTTTTAGATGCTCTAATTGCTCAAGAACATGTTTGACGGCGGTATTGGAGCTTCCAAATGTGTGCAAGATGGCATGTCTTGTTTGTTGCAGCATGCGTTGATAAATGGTGTTATTTCGATGCAACACTGCCCATTCTGTTTCTTGTACATTTAAACGAATAACTTCACGTTGCAAGGCAATGTAGGCGGGAGTCATGATGGCTTTTTCTGTATCATCATGATATCGCACAATGAAAAATTGTTTTAAAAAGTGAAGCGATGCATGCACGCGCTCGTGCCACGACATGTTGCGCATGTCAATGGAAGAAAATGTGGTGATTTGAACCATTGATGGGTATGGTTTTTTAGCTGTATTTGTCGAGATGTATGTTTCTATGGCATCCAGCTGACTAAGCAGCCCCGTTTCGTCAAACGACGGTTTTGCTTCTTGAGCGAGCATGTCTTGTGCAAGCCCTTGCCTGACGGTGGTAAGATTTGTGTCTTGAGTCTCTTCAATAAATTGATTGGCTTCTTTGAGTAATGTCATGGTTGCGTTTCGGTCATACCCCCAACGCGCATTAAGTGCAGCAAGTTCTAACGCATAGCGTGCTTTTAACAATAACCAATCTTTAGCAATGGTGCCTGATGGCAGGTTGGTTTTGTTTAATTGAGTCTGCAATGTGTTCAAAGTGCTTTTGACATCTAAATCATTGGTATTTTGATCTTTTTGATTGTCTTGTAAGGTTTGTTGTAAATGATCTTGTGTTTGTTGCAATGCGTTAAGTTGAGATAGCAATTGCCTAGTTTGGGTCTGTTCGTTTTGAAGCATTCGCCATGCTTTGGTATTGACGATAAGCATGACTAATGTCAATACGATAAGCCAAACGAATAAGATTCGTGGTGTTTTTTGAGACGAGGGAGCTGAGTGTGTTGGCGCGTGTTCGTCAGTGGGTGTAGGGGGTGTATTGTCCATGAATATAAGCCTCAAGGGTGTTTAATAGCATGTTATATTGACTGACCAAAATTGTCTTCACACCATAAGCTCGTGCTGCCTCGGCTAGTCGAGTACTTATGACTAAAAAAGGTTTATCACATAACCATGCTTTGGCACAATCTTTAAAAAACGTGAACAAATTATTCATGGCTTCTTGGCTGCTGATAAATATCATATCGATGCCATTTTGATGCCACAAGGCTTCTATCTTTTTAGGCTCGATACATGGCATCGTTCGTTGATAAACATCAAGCACAGTTAATGCGGCTTGGCGTTGTGTCAGAGCTTTTGTGATAAGTCCTAATCCATTCATTCCTTTCACTAGCAAAATAACCTGCTGATGGACATCTTGCAATGAGGCAAGTGCAAGAAGATGCTCACTGTCAGCTTTCGCTGGTATTTCGTGAGCGAGTATGCGGTGTGTTTTGAGTGCTTTTGCCGTTCCTGTGCCTATTGCAATCACATGAATAGAAGATGGCCATGTGTTAGCCGTCACTTGTTCAAAGAAATGTGTGACGGCGTTGGCGCTGGTAAAAATAGCATGTTGTATGACTGAAAGAGCTGGCAGTTGAGTTGACCAGGGTGTTGTAAGTGCTTCGATGCTTAACATTGGCAACTCAATGCTTTGTGCACCCATTTGATGCAACATATTTGTCAAATGCGCTGCTTGTGCTACAGGGCGCGTATTGAGAATGCGAAGGCCGTTTAGTGATGATTTCATCATGTTGAGGTGGTCAGAAGTGCGTGAGCACCATCTGCGATGAGAGCTTTGGCACATTGTTTGGCAAGCTCGCTTGCACTTGAAAGAGAACCTTGTTGAGTATTTGAAAGCCTTGTTTTGCCGTCGATTGAGAGCACTTTCGCTTGAAGATGCAGTGTTTGTTCGATGTTTTGACAATAAATCGCCACAGGTGTATGACATCCACCACCTAACTGTAGGTTTACTTCGCGCTCTGTGGTGACGCAACGTGCGGTCATAACATCGTGTAGTGGTTTAAGGTAGGCATGTGTTTGGTGATCATGTTGACGGCATTCAATGCCTAATGCACCTTGCCCACAAGCAGGTAACATGATGGTTTCGTCAAGTATTTCGCGAATACGGTGATGCTGCTCTAAACGCTCTAATCCAGCTGCGGCCAAAATAATGGCATCATATTCACCTTGATCAAGCTTCTTTAAGCGCGTGCCAACATTGCCTCGAAGTGGCTTGATGTGTAAGTCAGGACGTAATGCGCGAAGTTGTGCTTGGCGGCGTAAACTTGATGTGCCGACTGTCGCATGCTCAGGCAGTGCGTTTAGGGTTGCATGATGCGTGCTTATAAAAGCATCAAATGGGTTTGCACGCGCACAAATGGTGGTTAATTGAAGGCCGTTAGGAAAATAAACAGGCACATCTTTCATGGAGTGAACGGCAATATCTGCCCGTTTTTCAAGAAGCGCGTCTTCAAGTTCTTTAACAAACAGTCCTTTTCCGCCTAAAGCTTGTAGATTGTCGTTTAAAAAACGATCCCCCGAGGTTGCCATGGGACACAATTCGACGATTAAGGAAGGCCAGTGTGTAAGTAATTGTGAGCGAATATAATGGGCTTGCCAGAGAGCAAGGGGGCTTTTTCGTGTTGCGATACGCAAGATATTTGATTGCATAAATTGTGGTGCAATGAAAAATGTTTTTTATCATAACATTTTATATGAGAAAACGTCATTATGTGATTTAGGCTTATATCTCTTCATGAACGCTGTCCAGTCTAGTGAGTGGCCTTAAAGGAGTATAATCTTTGCAAAATAATGAAGAATATATTTGACGTTAAAGAAAGATTGACATCTAATCATGCTATATCAAATTTATTGCTATAATAATAGACACTATGGTTTTCTTTAGGGGCTTATATGCCAAAATATTATCAAGACCGTGCATCAAATGATGGTCTTACGAAGGGGCTTTCTGTTTTAGAGATCTCTATAGCAGATTGGAATAGGGCGTCTGAAGAGGATCGGAAAGAGCTCATAAAAAAACCTTATCGAAAAGCTCAAATACAGTATCATCCAGATAAAACAAGCAATCTCTCTGGTGCGCTTAAAGCAGATGCTGATGAAAAAAATAAATTATTAGCAGGTTTGTTTGGTAATTCGGCTCTTGACGACACTGTTCAATATAATGCTATACCGCTTGGTGCTCCTATCCCGGGACATGAGGAACCTTCTGCTCACTACCACGGATTTAACAGCGGCTTTAGGACTGATCCTTTTGGTCGTTCTCGTGGATTTAACAGTGGCTTTGGCGCTGATCCTTTTGGCCGTTCTGGTGGATTTAACAGCGGCTTTGGTGCTGATCCGTTTGGTCGTTCTCGTGGATTTAACAGTGGCTTTGGCGCTGATCCTTTTGGCCGTTCTGGTGGATTTAACAGCGGCTTTGGCGCTGATCCCTTTGAGCGTTTTTTCAGAGAGCAAGCAAAACGAACTTATAATCCACCGCCACTTAGTCAGTTAGAGCGAGAGTTTTTTGATGCGATTGCTGCTAATTCTTATCTAGATGCGGTACGAGTGTTTAAACAAGCGAAAGATCTTTATCGTAAAGAGGTTCCAAGCACATGGTTCCCGCGTTTGGTTGTGCTACCTTTAGCGCAACAACGGTCATTTTTACGACATGCATCACCGTTTAATCCTAAGGCTAGTATGTTACTTTTTGCTGCGGGTTTTGGTGCTGATTTATTAGAGCTTCTTCGTATTGTGAAACGGCATGCGCCAGGCAATGTTATTCCTGTGGAATTACTGAATGCTCAAAATTCTAGCTATAATGGTTATGACTCACTTCTTACTATAGCGTGTGAAAATGGTGATTTGGCGTTGTTTAATTTTTTAGTGGAAGAACATGTAAGTCTTGATTCACCAGAGAGTAATGTCTCAGCATTGCGACGTGCACTCAACGGGGAGCAGCCTGAACATTTCGAGATTGTCGATCGATTGTTTGAAATAGGAGCAACATTAAGTCCTGTTTCGTATGCTAATAGCATCCTGACAGTTTCAAGAAAAATGCAATTGAAGCTTGTGTCTTATGCCATGAAAATGACACAAGATGAGCAACGAATGTTACTGCGTTGCTTGCCGGAAAATGTTCATCGGCCACGATTGTATGACAACATCTTAGTCTATGGACTTGTTCATGATCACGAGCATTGGTTGGAAGATGTTTACCCAACACCACCTGCACATGTGCAAAATGTATTAGACAAAACAAACTTCGAACATCACTTTAAGTTAATCTGTGCAAAATGGCGTGAATTAGATCGACGAGCTCAACGATATCCTACGCAGAATAATCGTCGTGGTGTAGCAGCAGCAGCTGAATTAGTGCAAACTTTGGCCAAAGCAAAAATTGCGTTGTATGAAGAGCCTAATGCAGTGAAAGCGACGGCATTGTTTAAAAAAATGTGTTTAGACGCTGTTGAGAAAGCAAAACCTGAGTTATCGAAGCATCGTGATTGGCCGAAACTGCTCGCAGGCCTTGTTTTAGCACTTATCACACTTCCTGTCTCATTACCATTGTATGCCGTTGGTGTGTTTTCATTAAAAACTAATTCAGCACAAAAACTCGATGCGTTGGAAAAAGATATGAAAAAAGATGTTAAATCAGATTTTAAGCCGCAGTAGTAAGTGACAAAATAAACCATTCTTCGTGGTATGCGAGGAGTGGTTTCCTTCATTGCTTGAATATCATTCAAAATCATGATATTTACTTTACTCTGGGATGTCATTTTTTGTTGTTGGTAAAAATGGCGATGCGATGCATCGATCGTGGATTCGATCGGTTCTCAGTGATGTGTTTCGTGAGGCATGGTGTATCAACGCACTTCTCATGACATAGCAATGCTCAGGAGGAGCCATGCAACATTGTTCAATACCAGCCTGCTATTTTCCTAGCATGGTTTTGTTTCTTGACGATGGTCATGATTTTTTACTCAATGTGATGTTGCAGTTAGATGAACGAGTCGCTTATCGTTTATTTGATGTTCCCATTGAAGCCTTAAGTTTTGTGCATAATTATCGACGTGAATTACGAATGTTTAGTCGTCATTGCATGAGTGAGTATACTGAAGCAAAGCGTTATTTCAATCAACGACTTAGCGATGATTTAGCAACCCTTTACGCAGAAATGTATAATCCTTATCGATTTTCTGAAATTGCCGTGGTTGTGGTTGACTACTACGCGCGAGGCATGAATGGAATCGAATTCTGTCGTCGTATTGAAAATTGTCATATTAAAAAA
>JAGVJT010000202.1 GCA_020050955.1 Legionellales bacterium
CTCTCGATATTCCTTGCGTTAGCAAGTTTATCAACATATATCTACGCAGACTTTAACTCACCGGCATCTGCAGGTAATCCACCAGACACCATCGAAGACGATTCCTCTATTCAAAATACCCCATACAATACTGCACCTACGCTCGCGCCAGCACCACAACCTGATATTAATCAGCCTGTGCCATCGACATCACAGCCTAATGCATCTGGCACACAACAACCCTCAGCCATGAACCAAGAAAATACAACATCCACCGTTGTTTCTGGTTGTCCGAATAATAATTCAGAACCAACACAAAACAACGCAACACCACCAAACACAGAAAATCAAATCAATCCACAAGACACATCTTCAGACGAAAATCATTCCGATACACAGCCCTCGACACAAACAGAAGATGTCGGCACGCCGCCAAATCAATCGTCTTAAGTCATATGCCATCACACTATTTGCCTTAGTGTGATGGCATCATGCTCCCATAACCGTATAATCACATCTGCGGGCTGATTACAAATCACACTGAATAAGTTAAGATATTCATCCGCTCGTTGAAAACCCATCAATCTCATGACGCAATCAGAAAAAACGACCCATTTCGGTTTCCAATCCGTGGCATGGGATGAAAAAGAAAAAAAAGTAACAGAGGTTTTTCATTCTGTTGCGAGTCGTTATGATCTCATGAACGATCTGATGTCACTTGGTATTCATCGTCTGTGGAAACATTTCGCTATTTTTTTAGCTCAAATCCGCCCTGGACAACATATTTTAGATCTTGCTGGCGGAAGTGGTGATTTAACACGATTATTATGTAAAAAAACCGGTGAATCAGGGCATGTTACTCTAGCAGATATCAATGCCGCAATGCTTAGTGTTGGGCGCGATCGTTTGTTTAACGAAGGGATTCATGCCAACTTAGACTACGTCCAAGCAAATGCAGAGTGCTTACCTTTTGCCAGTCACCATTTTGATTGCATCACCATGGCATTTGGATTGCGCAATGTCACGGATAAAAACATGGCACTACGCTCCATGTTTCGTGTTTGTAAACCAGGAGGAAAACTTATGGTTCTTGAGTTTTCAACACCAACACTCCCTGGCTTAAAACCAATTTATGATCATTATTCTTTCCATATTTTACCGAAATTAGGAAAGCTGTTTGCAAATGACTCCGCCAGCTACCAATATTTGGCTGAATCTATTCGCATGCACCCACCTCAAAATGACTTGAAATCTATGATTGAACAAGCAGGCTTTGAGGATTGCCATTATCATAATTTAAGCGGTGGCATTGTCGCACTTCACATTGCTCATAAATACTGAGATAACCATGATTAAACAATATTCTTTAACAACCTTACAACACGCGATCAATCGCGCGCTAACACTCGACCCTGCACTCCCCATCAAGCTCCAAGCTCTTCATGGTAAAGTGGTAGAAATGATCATTAGCCCACTGCAAACGCGATTTTTTATTCGCTTCATGCATCAAACCATCGAACTTTTGGCCGATTACGATCATCCTGCAGATACCATTATTCACAGCAGTCCATTGGGTTTAATTCGTCTAAGTTTTTTGCCTGCATCAAAAGTTCGCTCACTCTTCAATGATCAAATTAAAATCACAGGTGATATACATCTTGGACAAACCATCAAACAGATTTTTGATGACATCGACATTGACTGGGAAGGTCATCTTGCTCATTTTACAGGTGATGTCGTTGCGCATCAGATCGGAAATTTTGTTCGACGAGGTTTTTCTTTCAAACAACATTTTCAAGCCTCCATGCAGCGTCATGTCGGCGAATACTTGCAAGAAGAAATTAAATTATTGCCACCCAGCGAAGAAGTACAGGATTTTTTTCACGACATCGACACCTTAGCATTACGTGTTGAACGCTTAGAGGCACACCTTAATCACTATCTGGCGCATCATGAAACGCATTAAACAATTCTTACGACTCTTACACATTCAAACGATTTTAGCGAAAAATGGGCTTGATCAAATCATTTTAGGCTTACATCTATTTGCACCCTTGCGTTTCATGATCTACTTAAATCCATGGAATTGGTTTCGCTCACACCAATTTTCATCAAGCATTGCGCTGCGCAAAACATTAGAAGAGCTTGGGCCTATTTTTGTAAAGTTTGGTCAAGCTTTATCAACCCGACCGGATGTGTTGCCAGCAGAATTTGCACAAGAACTTGCAAAATTACAAGACAATGTTGCACCATTTTCAAGTCAGCATGCGCTTGATATTCTTGAAACAACGTTTGGTCGTTCTGCATTCGATATTTTTCAGCAATTTGACCCCACTCCTCTTGCATCAGCGTCCATGGCCCAAGTCCATGCAGCCACCTTGAAGAGTGGCGAGCATGTTGTTGTTAAAATTCTTCGCCCTCGCATTCGGAAAATTATTCAACAAGATCTCAGTATTTTACGTAGTCTTGCTAACTTAGCCGATCGATATTGGGCTGAAAGCAAACGCTTTAAACCCAAAGAAATTGTCGCTGAATTTGAAAAAACACTCATGGATGAGCTTGATCTGCAACGAGAAGCCGCAAATGCAAGTTTATTAAAGCGTAATTTTCAACAATCCTCCCTTCTCTATGTTCCCACTATTTATTGGGATTATGTTCGTACCAATGTCCTTGTCATGGAGCGAATTTACGGCCTCCCGGTCACAGACACAGAAGCGCTTCATGCGCACCAAATTAATATCAAAGCACTCGCTGAAAACGGCGTCACCTTGTTTTTCACACAAGTATTTCGTGATTGCCTTTTTCATGCAGACATGCACCCTGGTAACATCTTTGTTTCACCGCATCATCGAGAAAACCCACAATATATCTGTGTTGATTTTGGTATCATGGGCTCGTTAAACAATAATGATAAACGCTACCTTGCTGAAAATTTATTAGCCTTCTTTCAACGTGATTATCATCGTGTTGCACAGCTACATATCGAATCTGGTTGGGTTGCACGTAACACACGTGTAGACGAATTTGAAAGCGCGATTCGAACCGTTTGCGAACCTATTTTTGAACGCCCCTTAAAAGATATTTCTTTTGCATTAGTGGTATTACGCCTCTTCCAAGTTGCTCGCCGCTTTCATATGGAAGTACAACCACAACTCGTCTTATTGCAAAAAACACTTCTTGCGATTGAAGGCCTTGGACGTCAATTAGACCCTGACTTAAACTTATGGATGACAGCAAAACCATTCTTAGAAAAATGGATCCGTGAAGAACTTAGCCCCAAAGCATTCATCAATCATATGCGCCAAAATTTACCGTTTTTAATTGAACAATTACCTCACGTCCCCCGCTTAATGAGTGATGTACTCACATTAACTAAAGAACACTATTTAAAACCACAGCAACCATCAAACAATAAACAAGAACAACCTCGTCGAACAAGCTGGTGGCATGGTCTTGGCGTTGGCGCATTGACAAGTACGTTATTATTTATCAATACCACACATTGGCATCTGTTAAATCAGCATGAAAACCTTCTCATGACAATCAGTCTTGTCATTAGTGCTATACTCATCATTTTTATTAGTCGAACGAGGAATGAATAATGGGATTAAGCGGCGTTAGTCCACTCTCACTTTTATTAATTTTACTCATCATCGTTGTTTTATTTGGTGCGGATAAACTAAAAACGCTGGGCACAGATTTAGGGCTTGCCATCAAACATTTTCGAAAAGCACTTGCTGAAGATGACGACAAACCATCATGACATATGAAATCATTTTAACGCTATGCATTGCAATCATCGCTTTTCATCCAAAAAAATGGCCAATGATTGCTTATCACATGGCACGTGCACTACGTTTTATTAAGTTATATAAGGAACGTGCGATAGCTTTTTTTCAACAACAAGTTGATTTATATCAGTTAGAAGAGAATAAGAAAAAAGCATCAAAAGCAGATCAAGAGTACGAGACATGATAACAAAACACCGACAAACATTGGCTTACCATTTTAAATACACTTTGTAAAATGTATTTCCATTATGGATGATTTCATTTAAAATCCCCTTTTGTAATACGAAGATTCATACCATGATGCCACTTTTATTAACCTTATGTGCCGCAATTTTTTGGGGCGCGAACTTTAATGCAGGCAAATTATTGGTAGGCTATTTTGAACCATTACACTTAGTTGCTATCCGATTTTTATGCTCTTTCTTGTGCATTTTACCAATTATTTTATTTACAAAAGCACGAACAAGCGTCATTTCAACGTTTAAACAAAATTTTTGGGTGTATGGCCTGCTAAGCCTTATCGGAATCATCGGTTACAATGGCTTTGTGTTTGAAGGTGTCAAATATACCTCACCTGTCAATGCTGCCTTAATCATGGCGACAAATCCACCATTAACCATGTTTTTTGCAGCCTTTGCGCTTCAAGAGAAAATGAATAACTCACAAAAACTAGGTGCAATGATTAGTTTATTGAGTGTTGTGATCATCATTACACAAGGTTCGCTCCAAGCGTTACTTCAATTGCAATTCTCATTCGGTGATCTGGTTGTCATGCTCGCTAATGTTTGTTGGGCACTTTACAACGTCTTATCCAAGCGTTATTTAAAAAACAGTCTGCCACTCATCACAACAGCCAGTACCATGCTCCTTAGCACAATATTCTTATGGATCATAGGCGGATCAAGCCAAGTGGAAGCATTGCATCGCTTATTTGAACAACCGTCTAGTGTTTACTACGCATTGGTTTATATGGTCATCTTAGGGACCGTCACAGCTTATTTATTTTGGAACTATGGCATTAGCCAATTAGGTGCAGGAAAAGCAGCTGTGTTTTTCAATTTGATTCCCGTCGTCACCACAATCATTTCCTTTGTTCATGGGGAAACGATTTCTATGATTCAAATTGTGGGCGGACTGAGTGTCATTTTTGGCGTGTTACTATCCACGAAAATGATTTCATTTCGACAAAAGCAAACATCCATGATATCAACCACGTGAAACGCCGGAGAGCCCTCGCACTTGATGACTCGAAATGACCGTTGTGAAACTAAAAAATAGCCGCGTGTCTTAACCACCATGGTGATGCACACGAAAGAGCTTGTTGATTTGAGCAATTTACCAATTCACCATGCTCACAAACACACCACTCAGAGGCATTTCCACAACTCAAACAAATCGACTGCGATTGATTACAATAATCACTTCCACCAAATTGACCATGGTTCCAACTGCAAAATCCTCCTGAAAACGAAGGGTTATTCATGCAAAAGTTATGATCAGGGCTCGACGATGATTGTGATGTTAGCAATGGTCCATCTAAATTTGCTGAGATAGACGCTTGATAATTAGGCTCACTCTGGGCGACATTACCGCAATAACCAGACGACGGCGTTTTACAATCCTGCATTTGCGTGGTCGTTACATTTAAAATCGTACTTTCTGCAAAATACGCCTCTTTGAATTTAGACACATCATAAAGTGTCTTAGAACCAATTGTTGTCACTGTTTTAGGTAATGCAATCCCTGTGATTTGTGTTAACGAGGCTGGGCATGTCACAGGAATCACCGATAAATTTTCCCAATTTTTTGTGTTAAACCCGGTTTGTTCTGCTGATGCAAACGCGCAAGCATTCATCAGGGTTTCTTTTGCTGTATGCACAACATCATGATACGTAACATGATACGAGGATTTGATTGTAGAAAAATGTTGGAAATACGTTTGACATGATGGTGATGCAGCATTTTCTATGTTACGGCCCCAATCAATGCCCGCATCTGTTCCCCAAAATTGCTTACAACTGTTAGGAAACGCTCCTGAACCACCACCTGCTAAATAAATATCAAAGGTATTGGGGTTTGCCGCGATATTCACTGATTGAAAAATCATGTAAGGGTAAGTCACTTTGTCATTAAATTTAATGGCGAAACAATAACCATTCAACACATTACACCCACCCGCACAATTCAAAAGCCCCAATTGCTCACCAAGCGCAGCCGTTCCAACAGCATAAACCGTATTTTCAGGCGTAAATAAAGAAGACAACGCACCTTGTTGACTATCCATTTCCAGTGCTTCAATCATCGCCCATGAGCCAAGCATCGATTCTGGTGTTGCATAACCATCTGATGACATGCAAACATCTCCTTGCGGTGCACTACCATAAGGGAAATCAGCATGCAAATTAGAAGACAACGGCTGGCTTTGTGCATTTTCGAGGATGCTTAGCATACTTAGAAACAACAACGCCTTACAACGCTGACGAACATGCTGCATACATAACCTCGACTATCGATGTTGCATAACAATACTCATCATAATGCCAAGCTCATAGAGCAAACACAAGGGTATCGCAAGCATCAGCTGCGATAACACATCAGGCGGTGTTAACAACATACCAACAACAAATGCCATGACAATCATATAAGGACGCATGGCCTTTAATGTACCAAGCGTTAACACATTCAATCGCACCAACACCGCACAAACAAGCGGCAATTGAAAACAAAGCCCAAAAACCATCAACATATGGAGCATAAAATCAATAGTCACACTCATATCTGGCATAAAACGCACGCCAGCAGGTCTTGCGGTCATAAACAGTTGAAACATAAACGGCAAGACTGCGTAAAAACAAAATATAACGCCTACACAAAATAAACTGAGACTTCCCAAAAAAGCTAAACTTAAAACAACACGCTCACGATGATATAACCCAGGTGCCACAAATCGCCAGATGTGGTAAAAACCAACAGGAATACTACAAAACAAAGCGCAATTAAAAGCCAGGCGAAGTGGTGCTAAGACAGATGCCACAGGAGACGTAACGATTAAAGCATCGTGCACAGACAACAAAGGCTTTAATGGTGACATTAAAGCCTCGAACAGCGCTGTGCTAAAATAAAAAAAAACGCCAAAACACACCAGGAAAAAACAACCTAGATGTAATAAGCGACGTCTACATTCAAGCCAGTACGATAACATTTAAACAAGAGATGTCATGAATAAGGGATCATGACTCATCGATAAATCATGCTCTTTTAACGATGCAAAAAAAGCGCACTCACACTCGCATGAGCGCAAAAAAATGTGACATACTTTTTCTTCAAGTACTTGTTGGGCCTCCGACCAAGAGGTTATTTTATCTAAAAGCTCTTCTAGAATGTTGGCATCATCAATGAAACCTTGATCATAAAATGACTCAATCAGCATTTGATCAGGATTATCAATCGCACATTCTAACTGTTGAAGAAGAGGGCCTAAATGATGATGATAAATATACATGCACGGTGTTAAACACGCGATTGCTTCTTCAAGGCTGTTGTTTCTTGTGGTTTCGTCTAAATGCCGCATGTAAACAATGATCGCAGGATTTGAAGGAGCTGTGCATGCAAATACCGTGTTGTCTGCACCAGCCAATGAGCGTTCATAATCATCAACATGCGTTGCCACAAGCTCTAATTTTTCAATATCACTTGCATCGAATAAAACAGCCGCTCCTGTTAATAATGCTTCTCGCATACGCGCAATCACGCGTCGCGTTGCCGTCACATACATTTTCAAATAGGGTCTATCTTGGGTGATAAAATCACGAGAAACAGACTGCTCCTTATCTTGCAATGCATTAAAAAACGCACTCGCCACCATCGTATCGATGATTGTATGACTGCTTTCTGTGATACGGGCTAACGTGGAGCCGAATGGCATACCGATACCTCTCTATTCTCTAAAAAATAAAAATGATCCACTGGACCAAATCCATGTCCAATTCGCTGTAACCGTGCGGCATCAATGGCAGCTGTTAAGTATTTTTTTGCCATCGCAATGGCCTCTTGCAAGCGATAACCTTGTGCAAGATACGATGCAATAGCAGACGAAAGCGTGCAACCTGTTCCATGAGTATTTTGTGTTGTCACGCGGGGGGAATGAAACCAATGCTCTTCTTGTGTTTTAATCATAAACAACACATCCGATGACATCGTGTCGTCGAGATGCCCGCCTTTAATAAGTACATTCAAACCATATTGAACACCAAGCGTTCTAGCAGCTTTAGCCATATCATCATAGGACTGAATAGTTTGATTTAATAATGCTTCTGCTTCTGGTCGATTGGGTGTAATCAACGAACAACATGAAAACATTCTTTCTTTTAAATACTCAACCATGCTGGGTTCAAGCAACGCGCATCCATTTTTAGCCACCATGACAGGATCAAAAACAACATGTTTTACCAGCGCTTTATCCAATGACGTCGCAATCACATCAATGATTTCTTTGCGATGAAGCATGCCTATTTTCACTGCATCAACAGTTAAATCGGAAAAAACCGACACCATCTGCTGTTGAATAAACATCGGCGACACGTCTTCTATGGTTTGCACGCCAATCGTGTTTTGTGCCACCAATGCGGTAATTACGGACGCAGCATAACTGCCTGTCGCAGAAATCGCTTTAATATCAGCTTGAATGCCAGCACCACCTGAAGGATCAGTCCCTGCAATGCTTACCACACAAGGCACATTAGTTCGCGGCATACTCACCTCGTGTAGGCGTTTGGCAAAGTGCGTCCAAAAAATGTACTCGAAAAGAACCGGGTAACGTCGTCTCTAATGCTGCACGCTCACCTGCGAGGGCATAAAACAAACTTGCATGCAATGCCGCGTCAAAAGGATGAGCACACACTGCATGAAATGCCGCAACAACTGCGGAAAGCAAACACCCTGAGCCGGTAATCAATGGCATTAAAGCAGAGCCCCGTTCGATAGTCTCAATGCGCGAAACATCGGCGATAACGTCCATGGCACCACTCATGGCAACAGTCACATCATGACGACGTGCTAACGTTTGTGCCGTATGAGCAACATCGCTTGTCAGTAATCCACTGTCCACACCTTTCGAGCACGATGTCGTGCCAGCTAGTGCCGCAATTTCGCTTGCATTACCACGAACAACCGCAATATTGTATTGTGTCAAAAGCTCTAAACAACACGCAGTCCGATAATGACTTGCTCCTGCTCCCACGGGATCAAGAATAATAGGCTTATGATGCGCATTCGCGACTTGGCATGCCGCTTTTGCAAGTTTTAAAAAATCATCATTCAACGTGCCGATGTTAATAACAACAGCCGATGACATGCCAATTAACTCTTCGGTTTCACAAGATGCGTGACTCATCAAAGGCGATGCGCCAAGGCTTAATAACCCATTGGCAATAAAATCCATGGTAACCGCATTGGTAATATTCAAAATAAGTGGACGATATTTTCTAATCTCACAAAGCATCGCATGCTGTTGGTCAAACATAAGTACATCTTCCTTTAGTAACATGATTTTTCACAAAAGTGTGCAAGTGTCATTTGTTGTTGAACAAATTCACGTGCTGCGTGCTCAGGACAAGAGGCTTCATGAATCGCATTAACAACAGCAACACCGATAACACCACACGCCATTACCGCATCCACATTATGTTTGGTAATACCACCAATCGCAACGACAGGATGTTGCGATTGTGCACAGACTAAACTCAATCCATCAAGTCCCCAAATCGTTGCACAATCTATTTTCGTCTGACTCGAAAACACAGCACTGGCCGCAACATAATCAAGACACGCTAAGTCATTTGCATGCGTTAAATGATCCATCGTTTCAATGGATAGGCCGATATAAACAGTATCCCCCAATAGTTCGCGCGCTTTTTCAGGCGCACAGTCGGACTGCCCTAAGTGTACCCCATCGGCATTGACAGCTTTTGCAAGCTCGATATGATCATTAATAATCAAGGGAATATGACGCGGTGTTAAGTGCGATTTTAATGCAAGAGCCATGTCTTTTAATTCACTTAACGAGGCATGCTTATCACGCAATTGCACAGACGTAACTCCCCCGTCAACGGCACGCAAAATAAATGACAGATACTCATCAAATGATTGATGCTGTCGATGTGTCACTAAACATAATTTCAAATCATCATAAATCATCGCATTTCATCTTAAAGGAGATTAAAATAAACCAAATAGGTCGTTACCCTTGCTCATTTTTACAACGCAATCATAACACAAAATACGAGCATCACTGTTATTATGAAAGGAGCCTCATGTCTCATCGTCCGCGTAAACGATTCGGCCAACATTTTCTTCGTGATCAAGCCGTCATTCAAGCCATTGTTCATGCGATTCATCCGCAAGCCATCGACCATATGGTTGAAATAGGGCCAGGTCTTGGTGCCATCACGCGACCCTTGCTACAAACACTGCACGAATTAACTGCCATTGAAATTGACACCGATTTACATGAGCTCTTAACCACGCTCGCAGAATACAAAGACAAACTCAACGTCATTCATGCTGATGCACTAACCGTTGATTTTAGTGCATTAGGCAACATGATACGTGTCGTTGGAAATTTGCCTTACAACATCTCAACACCACTTATCATGCATCTTTTGGATCATAAAAATCACATTGATGACATGCATTTCATGTTACAGAAAGAAGTTGTCGAACGTATGGCCGCATCACCAAATTGCAAAGCTTATGGTCGTTTAAGCATCATGGTGCAATATCATTGTCAAACCGAATACCTTTTCGATGTATCTGCCGATGCGTTCTACCCTCCCCCTAAAGTGGAGTCTGCTGTCATTCGTCTCACACCTTATCGTGTATCACCATATCCAAACGTTTGTTTCCCAACCTTCCAAAAAGTCGTGAATACCGCGTTCGGAATGCGGCGCAAAACATTGGCAAATAATTTAAAACCACTCTTATCAACAGAAGCATTGGAAGCACTATCCATCGACCCTAAAAAGCGACCTGAACAAATTTCGATCAATGAATATGTCCAAATCGCACAATTTGTTTCCGATTCGTGTAAAATACACGAATAACTGCAAATTGAACTTGGAGACTCCATGTTTATTCAGCCTACAAAAAAAATTATCTCACCAGATGCAAAGCCACTCGCATCACTCACGGCGGTTTTATCCGCAGAGCAACTACTATCAGAAACAAAACGCCAGACTGTTATCAGTGAATTAATGCAATTCAGTGAATTTAAATCCACTCATTTCAATCATCTTTGCGTGCCGTTACTCCAACAAGTTGCATCAGCGTATCAGCGTTTGCCCGAGAGCACAGTCCATTTTGCACTCCCCGGTGGATTATTCGATCACGCGCTCGCAAGAACACAAACAGCCGTACAACTCTTTCGTCAATATTTGTTACATAATCCTAAAGAAGCATTGTCCGACGAGCAAAAACGATGGTGGTATGTTTTATTTTCTGCAAGTTTACTTCGTGGGATAGGCAGCCTTTGCCTGGATTATCGAATTGATCGCTACAGTGTAAAAGGACAATTCTTAAAACAATGGGAACCACTTCTTGAACCTTTTGGTAACGTTAATCATTTTTATGCTTTTGAATTTAAAACAAATGACGATTATGCATTACGCCGTCGATTAACCTTACTGCTTGCCAGACGCTTCATTCCTGAAGAAGGTTTTGCATGGATTGCAGCAAACCAGGATGCACTTGCCGTATGGCTGGCTTTACTTGATGAAGACCAAACAGGTGCTCGTGAATTAGGCGCTATTCTTGATCGCGCTGATGCCGTCATCATTCAAGAAAATTTGTTACACCTTTCAACCATGCCACGACGCGAACGCACTGCGCGACTCGGTACGTTTGTCGATGCAACACCAGAACTATCTTTACCTGAAAAAGAACGCATTGCAGGCATTGAGTTTATGCGTTGGCTACAACAAAACATCGAGACAGGGAAATTTCTACTCAATCGAGCACCTATTTTTGTCGTGCCGGGTGGACTACTTATTTGTGTTGAGGCATTCCAACTCTTCATGCGCGAACACGTGTCTTATAAAAACTGGCAAACTGTTCAACATGGTTTGTTGTCATTGAAAGTGCACCGCTCAATCGATGCTAACACAGCGACATCACGCCACGAACAAGGCGATGGCGTCGTTATCAAAAATTCCATCGCACTTCCTGAGTCACTGTCTATTAAAAAAACAACTGAAGAAACAGTTCAAACAACGGCCACGGCGCTCGCGCTTATGGATTACCCCAACCGCCTTTCTCAAACTGGCGCGTGGGCTGTGCCCGAGAAAGATATAGCTAGCACATTACAACACCAAGGACGCATCGGTGGCTGATTACGCAATTGGCGATGTTCAGGGTTGTTATGATGCACTTTTACGATTGCTTGAACTAGTTAATTTTGATGACAAACAAGATCGCTTATGGTTTGTTGGCGATCTTGTAAATCGAGGCCCAGACTCCTTAAGTGTCTTAAGATTTATTAAACAATTATCACGTAAACCTCGCATCGTATTGGGAAATCACGACATTCATTTTTTACACCGACTCTACAATCAACAAGCAAAAGTTAATCGAGACGATACTTTAAGTGCATTATTAAATGCGCCAGATAGAGAAGAGTTAGGTGATTGGCTACGTCAACAACCTCTTTTAATTCACGACGAAAATCTCAATGTTGTCATGTGCCATGCAGGCATTGCCCCCATGTGGGATTTAACAAAAGCCAAGCGTCTTGCTAATGAATTTGGAATGATGTTATCTAGCGAATCTTTTCACAACCACTTACCGCAATTGTATGGCAATCAACCCGACTGCTGGTCTGATGATTTAAAAGGTGCTGAACGATTACGATTAATCTGTAACTATTTTACGCGCATGCGTTTTTGTGATAAAGAGGGTCGTATCGCACTTGATTACAAAGGCTCATTGACTCAAGCACCCGTTAATCTATATCCATGGTATGCACTCCCAAATCGTCGTATCATTCATGAAACGATTATTTTTGGTCACTGGGCAGCGTTACAAGGCAGATGTCCTGTTCCTGAAATTCATGCGATTGACACGGGATACGTTTGGGGAGGCGCGCTGACGGCTCTGCGTTTAAGTGACAAACAACGATTTACAGTGAAATGAGAGTCCATGCGTTCATGAAAAAACAAACGTATAGCAGCGTATTGATAGGATTTTTGAGCTTTTTTTTCAGCACATGCCTCTGGAGCGCTGAAGATAATCCCGCATCATCAAGCCCTATTACTTTGTATCGCTGGCTTCCATCACCTCATACCGAACTTGATCGTGTCAAAGAAGCACATATGCGCCTTAAAAAAGCCATCAATAATCCAGAGTACTTACTTGATCATTGGATTAATTTACCAACATCTCCTGATGGTCATCATGCAAAAACATTGCGCTTAACCTTGCGTGAAGCCATCTTGCTTGCACTGCGCTATAACCCTAACATTCAAAATGCAGAACTTGATCGCATCATTCAGCGCTATCAATTACGGTTGGCACACAATGAGTTTGGGCTTCAATATGCACTCGCAGGCACCACTGTTTTTGAAAAAAACCGCTACAGTGGCGTCGGTAATGCAACAACTAAAAGTTATCTCGCCACACCAGAGTTTGATCTTAAAACAAAGCTTGGCACAGAAGCATCCTTAAAAATGGATAACACTGTCGCTACCATCGGAACTTATAATCCATTGTTAACTTTCTCGCTAACACAACCACTTTTGCGTGGTTTTGGGCGCGCGGTCAATGAAGCTGCATTGCTTGATGCCATTGAAGCAGAAAATTTAAATAAGTTAACGACAGAACAATCAATCATGGATCAAATCACACAAGTCATTGCCGCTTATCGAACACTTATTTTAAGCAGCAATAACCTAAAAAATCAGCGTTGGCAGCTTACCGAGGCTCATAAAACATACAATATTAACGAGAAAAAAATCGACGCAGGCCAACTCGAATCAACTGCAAACGTGCAACAATCCTATCAAATTGAGTCACTAAGCTTGATGGTTGAACAAGCTAAAAATGATTTTAAAACAAGCGCGCAGAATCTATTGCAAACCATTGGTCTTGACCCAGACATGCGTCTTGCCGTCCCCAGCGATGTGAGCATCGACGAGCTTCGTGTTCCAGATACCGATGCATCCATTGAACAAGCGTTGCAACACAACACCGAGTACCTTGCTTTAAAAGCAAATGTTCGCGCCGATGAACGCGCTTACGACGTCGCTAAAAACCAACAACTTTGGCAACTTGATCTCGCCGCTAATGTGCAAACCGGCACGCTTACAAACGTCGATAGAGCCTCTAGTTCTGGGATTCAAAACATTTATAATGGTAAAAATATTAATGAATCCGCCGGTGTTACAATGACCATCCCGCTGCATGATATTAATCGGCGTAGTCAGCTGATTAACGCAAAAATTAGACTCGAAAAAGACAGATTACAACTTGTCGCTGCTAAACGAATCATTATTACGACGGTCAAAAACACCATCACCGCCATCGCAAGCCAGGCGCGTCAATATGAATTAGCAAATCGCCAGGTTGAACTAGCCTCACAGTCATACGCGTTGGAAAAAAAGAAACAACAAGCCGGCATTGCCAGCGCACTTGACGTCAGTAATACACAAAATCAACTTATTCAAGCGCAAATGAGTTTGATTAACGCTAAAATTGCATATTTAAATCAATTATCAGCATTACAACGCACATTAGGAACCACGTTAACACATTGGAACATTAAACTTAGGTACAACGGATGATAAATCTCGCTCGATATACTTGGTTGTGGATCGTCTTATTTTCCATGTTAACTGGATGTCATCATGCACCAAAAAAAAATGCATTGACACTTAGAACACTTGTCATCAAGCCATCTACGCTGCATAAAACTTTACATTTCACCGGAACGATTCAACCGCTTAAAGAAAGCACACTCACAAGCCCTGTCGATGCCGTCATCGATGCCGTTCATTATCATTACGGCCAATGGATTTCACGTGGCATGATTGTTTTTACACTCAATTCTGCGGAATTACAAAAACGTTATAACGATACCGTCACAGAATATTTAAAAGCTAAAGACAGTTATACCGTCGCACGAGCAAAATTTGTCGGCACAGAAGACTTGTGGCGCGCAGGATTATTGTCTAAAAATAACTATTTAAGTGAAAAATCCAGCTTAAATACCGAGCGCGTTACTCTCATGCAATCCACACGAAAAATCTCGGAGCTATTAGAAAAAATGGGACAAGGTAATAGTGCTGATGATGAGTTAGCGGGTTTAAGTTTTTCTGAATTTGATAAAGTGCATTTAGCGTTAATGAGTAAGCATAATTTATTACATTTAAAAGCACCAAGCAGCGGAATCTTTCTTTATCCGCCAAAAACTGGCGATGAAAAAAATACGCAGTTAACCGTTGGCTCTACCGTCAAAACAGGACAAGTTTTAGCACTTATTGGCGACATGCGCGGCATTCGTATTGACATTGACGTGCCTGAGGTTGACATTGGCATCATACAACAAGATATGCCAGTCGTGATTCGAGGGATAGCGTTTAATCATCACGTGCTACATGGAAAAATTGTCGCCATTAATGCACAAGCCTCCAATAAAAACGCAAGCATGTTACCTTCATTTACAGCAATTGTTGAAGTAAAACACTTAAATCGTGATGTTCAAAAAGTCATCAAGGTTGGCATGAGTGCAACCGTAGATTTAGACATTATCCATCAAGAAAAGCTTTTAGTTCCGATCAAAGCACTGATACAACAGCATGGAAAAACTTGGTTAACGCTAGAAACATCACCACAAAAAACAGCGTTACGCCGTGTGATCACCGGTGCTGTTCAAGACGATCAGGTTGTCATTGAAAAAGGACTGAACGCCGGCGACATCATTCATTATGAAGACTAACACACAAAAGAAACCCTTCATTTGTTTGCGTCATATTCAAAAATCTTATGCCGTTGAACAAACCAGTATCCCTGTTTTAAATCAACTCTCACTTGATATTCATGCTGGCGAGATTGTTGCCATTTTAGGAACATCTGGCTCCGGCAAATCAACATTGATGAACATCATTGGGTTATTAGATCAAACCTACACTGGCGATTACTGGCTTGAAGACTGTGCGACAGCATCCTTGAATGACGAGCAATTGGCACATTTACGCAATCAACGTATCGGATTTGTTTTTCAACAATTCTATTTACTCCCTCGGTTAAGCGCTTTACAAAATATCATGCTTCCGCTGCAATACCGCAACATGCCTTCGCACGAGATAAAACAAAAAGCATTTGAAGCGTTAGAACACGTCGGTATGCACGCTTTCGCAC
>JAGVJT010000087.1 GCA_020050955.1 Legionellales bacterium
AATTAGCGTGTTTTTCAGACACCATCGCCCCACCTAGGGCAAAGCCTTTTAAGCCGCACGACTCAATTAAGCGTGCTGCAAAATCATTCGGTGGATTTCGAAAAACAGAACCACAGTTGTATTCGTTTGTTGGCTGTGTGGCGGCACGTCGGTCTAATAAGGTTTTAATGCTTTCAAGCGATGTCGCTTTATCGCCTGGTGTCAATCGAAACGTTGCCGCCACAAACCATTCATCATGCTTTAAGCCCTCAACATGACGGTAACCAATCTCAAACTCTGAAGGCTTTCGATGATGAATTTTACCATCTCGTGTCATGGTTTCAACATCTGTCACAAAATTCCACGTCTCACCATTAAAACACCCTGCATTCATCCGCAAAGCGCCCCCCATGGTGCCAGGAATGCCAGCCCAAAACTCGCCGCCTGCTAAATCATTTCTTGCGCTAAAGCGTGCCATTTTGGCACACGACACACCGGCCTCAACACGAATGTGCAAATCATCCAAGCGCTCCAAACCATTTAACGAGCCTTGGGTTAAAATCACCGTGCCCGAAAAACCGTTATCACGAATCAATGAGTTACTGCCAAGCCCAAGCCATAAAAGTGGTTCATCATGTGCAAGATTTTGTAAAAACGCACTTAAATCGGTGATGCCTGCAGGTTGATAAAGGCGTAGAGCAGGTCCACCCACACGCCAAGTCGTATAATGCGCAAGCGGCTCATTAAGAAGCATGATACCTTCTGAGCGCTCACTCATGATATTTCTGCCACCGATTGCATCAATTGGTTTGCCCATTGACTAATGCTTCCTGCACCTTGCATCAAAATCACATCGCCTTCGCGAATCACACGATCCAATGTCGCTTGTAATGTTTGTTCGTTAATCAGCGTCACCGATGTACCACGCGCACTTAATTGCTGTGCTAATGATTGGCTGGTAATGCCTAAAATACTAGGCTCCCCTGCTGAATAAATATCACAAAGCAATAATTCATCAGAAAGGCCTAACACATCGACAAAATCAGAGAATAAATCTTTGGTTCGTGTGTAACGATGAGGTTGAAACACATGGACAAGTCGCTTATTAGGCCACACAGCACGAAACGCATCGAGTGTTGCTTTAATTTCTTGAGGGTGATGACCATAATCATCAACAATCAAAGCGCGACCCTCACTAAATGAGCGCTCACCTAGCATTTGAAAGCGCCGACCAACACCTTGGAACGTGGCAAGCCCACGGATAATGGCGTCATCACTCACACCAAGCTCGGTTGCAATTGCAATGGAAGCAAGCGCATTTTGCACATTATGACGCCCAGGCCACTGAAATTGAATGGTTAGTGACTTGTGCGGTGCGGGGCGCTGCACTTGAAAAGTGCTCAGTAAACCTTGTTGCGTCCAATTTATTGCACGGTATTGTGCATCGTCTGCGAAACCATAAGTTGCTGTTGGTCGTTGAATCAATGGCACAATACTACGCACAACGGGGTCATCAACACAAACCACCGCTAAACCATAAAATGGAAGATGATGTAAAAACTCAACAAACGTTGCTTTAAGGTTATCGAAATTATCACCATAGGTGCTCATGTGATCGGCATCAATATTTGTCACAACCGCCATCATGGGCTTTAAAAATAAAAACGACGCATCACTTTCATCCGCTTCTGCAACAAAATAAGCTGATTTCCCATGCTGAGCATTACTGCCACAACTTGTGAGCTTGCCACCGATGACAAATGTCGGATCAAGTCCACCTTCAGTTAGCAAACTCGTCACTAAACTTGTCGTGGTTGTTTTGCCATGTGTGCCGGCAATTGCAATGCCATGGCGATAACGCATGAGTTCTGCAAGCATCATCGCACGTGGAATCACAGGAATTTGACGTGCTTTTGCAGCCATGACTTCAGGATTATCATCTAAAACGGCGGTTGAGCGCACGACGACGTCTGCATTCATCACGTTCTCAGCAAAATGGCCGATCATGACGGTGATGCCTAATGCACGCAAATGAGCAACGGTTTTGTTTTCACTCAAATCAGAACCTGTGATGTGATAACCTTCATCGTGCAGTACTTCTGCAATGCCGCACATGCCAACACCACCAATACCAATAAAATGAATGCGATTCACTCGCCCCATGCGAGGTAATACAAACGTTTCTTCGTGACTCACTCAACCTCCTAATCATTTATTAATAGATCGCGCAGACAAACCGCGGAATGTAGGCCCAAATATAAGACATAGGCCTTGATATAAAACGTAGCCTTTACAAAGATCAACTGTTGTTATTGTTTTGTTGGTGCTCTTAATCCTAATGCTTGCCATCGATTTTCATGATCAATGCGTAACAGCAATGCAATGGCCATACAATTCACCACTAAACTTGCGCCACCATAGCTTAATAACGGTAGCGTCAAGCCTTTTGTCGGTAATATTCCCGCATTCACGCCCATATTAATCGCCGCTTGCAACCCTAACCAAAACGTCACGCCATAGGCTGTGTATGCTGCAAAAAACCGCGACTGTTCATGTGCTTGAAAACCAATTAACATGCCTCGGAAG
Source organism: Legionellales bacterium (assembly GCA_020050955.1). GTDB lineage: Bacteria > Pseudomonadota > Gammaproteobacteria > Legionellales > Legionellaceae > JAGVJT01. Next base: position 2,566 of record JAGVJT010000087.1, read on the forward strand.
ACAAGTATACTATACAATGTCAAAACTAAAAAAATTCCGCACAACCCAAGCTCTTCTGCCAAGACCGCGAACACAAAATCCGTGTGCGCTTCTGGCAAATAAAGTAATTTTTGAACACTCGCGCCTAAACCAAGACCAGACCAACCTCCTCGTCCAAACGCAATTAATGATTGTGTTAATTGATAACCGCTATTGTATTGATCTGCCCATGGATTTAAAAACGCCGTTAATCGCGCCATGCGATAAGGCGACGATACGGCTAACACCACTAAACAACAAATAACCACAAGCAATAAACCAACATAGTAGCGTAATTTAACACCCGTTAAAAAAAGCATGACCATGACAGTACCCGTGATCACCACGGTTGCGCCAAAATCAGGTTCTTTAAGCAAGAGTGCAGCCACAACGCTAAGCACAAGCATGGGTTTTAAAAATGCAGCA
>JAGVJT010000246.1 GCA_020050955.1 Legionellales bacterium
AATTATAAGCAGACATTTCAACTTCTTGTTGATGAAAGACATCACCATAGGTCACAACACGCGCGCCTACTTTACCCCAGGGGAGATCAAATAAGTTATTTACCCCAAGAATTGACATCGCCAATCGCTCTAAACCATATGTCAACTCACCTGTCACAGGTTTACATGCCAAACCACCAACCTGTTGAAAATAGGTAAACTGTGAAACTTCCATACCATTTTGCCAAACCTCCCAACCAAGCCCCCACGAACCTAATGTAGGTGACTCCCAATTATCTTCAACAAACCGAATATCGTCCACTAAAGGATCGACCCCTAGCGCACGCAACGATTGCAGATAGCGCTCTTGGATATCTAAAGGAGACGGCTTCAAAACCACTTGAAACTGATAATAATGCTGCACACGATTTGGATTTTCACCATATCGACCATCCGTGGGTCTTCTTGATGGTTGTACGTAAGCAGCAAACCAAGGCTCAGGGCCTATCGCACGTAAAAATGTTGCTGGATGAAAGGTGCCTGCACCCACTTCCATATCTAAAGGTTGTAAAATAACACAACCTTGATTTGCCCAAAATTGCTGGAGGATAAGAATAATATCCTGAAATGTTGCAGGCTTGCTCATAAATACCTTACTTCTTTGCTTGATTAATTAATTGTTGTAATGATGCTTCACTTGCGCCACCAGGAACAAAACCAGGCTGGCTTGCTGCATTAAATCGACCATTTGGTGTTGAAAGAATCACAAACGCAGGCGTTCCCATCAAATGCATTTTTTCAGCCAATGCTCGGTTATCAGCCAATTCTTGTTTGATAGCAGGGCTTGCCATATCTTTTTTCAATTGTTCAACGTTTAATCCGATCGTTTTTGCAGCACTCATGACCAACTCTTCTGTGATTGGCTTTTCTAGTTTTAGCAACGCTTCTTGCATCGCAAGGTATTTACCTTGTTGACCTGCGGCTAATACTGCTTGAGACGCTAATTCAGAGTTTTTACCAAAAATTGGGAATTCTTTATAGACAACACGTAAATCTTTATTTTTAGCAATAAGATTGGCAACAGTGTCTTTCATTTTTTTACAGTGAATACATTGATAATCAAAAAACTCAATCAGCGTGACATCGCCTTTTGCATTTCCTGCAACAGCCATGTTCGCTTTTAATAATGCATCCGTATTCCCTGCAATTGCACCTTGTGCTTGTGTTTGCATTGCTTGCTGCTGCTTTTGCTGCAATGCTTGAGATGCTTCAACTAAAACTTCAGGATGATTCACTAAATAATCGTGCACCATTTTTTCAAGTTGTTGTTGCTGTGGTAGCGACATCGTACTTTGACTCGTAGTTGCCGCAAATCCTTGTGACGCGAAGGTTGCGACAGCAAGCGCGGTTGCTGTTAATAAATGAGCTATTTTCACGTATTTCCCCTTTAATCTAAGTTAATTCACGGGCAAGACCCTATCATCTGTGTTCACGAATTTCAAGGCACATCTGCAAGCAAATTTGCATAAGCAACCACTAGCCATTTATTCCCATGCACAGCAAATTTCACATGCACGCGCGTATGTGCACCGTCTCCTTCAAACGCTAAAATGGTACCTTGACCAAATTTAGCATGAGAAACATGCTGACCAAGGTATAAACCACAATCATGTGCATGAGACAGCGACGTTGATTTCAAAGGCTTGTGCATCACTTGCATCCGCCCTCGTGTTTCCTCAAGCAACTCAGTTGGTATTTCACGTAAAAACCGCGATGGTCGATGGTATTCTTCACGCCCATATTGGCGTCGAATTTCCGCGTATGACATGATCAATTGCTCTTTTGCACGAGTCACACCAACATAGCAAAGTCGACGCTCCTCTTCCATACGATCAGGTTCATCCATGGATTGTTTACCTGGAAACAACCCTTCTTCCATACCTACCAAAAACACCAAGGGAAATTCTAAACCTTTTGCTGCATGTAAAGTCATAAGATGAACCGATTGCTCATGCGTTTGTGCTTGCATGTCGCCACTTTCTAAAGACGCGTGCGCAAGAAAAGCAGCAAGCCACGCCACGGTATCTGACGCCTCATGCTCTGATTCATAACGAAATTGGCGTGCAGCATTCACAAGTTCTTGCAAGTTTTCAAGTTTTGAGCCAGCACGCTCATCTTTGGCTTTCATGAAATGCGCATTTAAACCACTTGACTCAATGATTTGTGTCATCAATTGGTCTAATTCAAGCGTGTTAATAATCGTTGCCCAGTGAGAAATCAGCGTTACAAAACCAGATAATGCGGTTGCTGCACGTGCGCTTAATGCAATAGACGTCAGCATCTGCTTTGCCATTTCCCACAATGAGCAAGCATTAGTGCGTGCATTCGTTCGAATGTCTTCAAGTGTCTTTTCACCGATCCCACGTACCGGAAAATTAATCACGCGCTCAAATGCCGTGTCATCATCAGGGTTAAGAATAAGACGCAAATAGGCGAGCGTATCTTTGATTTCGGCACGTTCAAAAAATCGCATGCCCCCATGGATACGATACGCGATGTTCCCGCGAAGCAACGCCTCTTCAAGCACGCGCGATTGTGCGTTTGAGCGGTATAAAACAGCAATGTCATCAAGCAACATCCCTTGTGAGAACGCCATGTTAATACGCTCTGCCACAAATCGTGCTTCATCTAGCTCATTATGCGCACCGTAAACAAGAATTTTGGAGCCTTTCTCCCCAGCGGTCCAGAGTTCTTTCCCCATTCTAGACGTATTGTGCGTAATAAGCGCATTAGCCGCCTCCAAAATCACCGACGTTGAACGGTAGTTTTGTTCTAGTCGTACCACTTCTGCCGGTGCAAAATCGTGTGAAAATTTTTGAATATTTTCAACTTTTGCACCACGCCACCCATAAATAGACTGATCATCATCACCCACGACCATCATTGTCGTTTCACGATGCGTTAATAGACGAATCCAGGCGTACTGAACAGCATTGGTATCCTGAAACTCATCCACCAAAATAGCTTGAAATTGTTGTTGATAGTGCAAAAGAAGTTGAGGGTGATCACGCAGTAATTCATAACATCGAAGTAAAATTTCGGCAAAATCAATCACCCCTGTTGAAAAACAGATTTGCTCGTAAGCTTGATAAATTGCACGCCATGTTCGTGAAGGACCAAACGATTGAACAGGAACATGCGCGGCCCGAAGACCTTCATCTTTCTTTTGATTAATGAAATGTTGAGCTTGCTTAATCGGCCACTGCTCTGTATCTAAATTCAGAGAAGCCATCACGCGTTTTAGCACGCGCGCTTGATCGTCGCTGTCTAAAATTTGAAAATGCTCAGGCAGACGCGCATCTTGATAATGCTGACGCAAAAGACGATGACATATGCCATGAAATGTTCCAACCCACAATCCATGCGTTGAGTAATGCAATAAATCGCGTAACCGCTCCTTCATTTCACCAGCGGCCTTATTCGTAAAAGTAACCGCTAAAATTGATTCTGGTAAAAAATGATGCTGTTCGACAAGCCATACAATACGACTGACTAAAACACGTGTTTTACCACTTCCAGCACCAGCTAAAACTAACATTTTTCCAAGTGGTGCCGTCACAGCAAGACGTTGACGCTCATTCAGGCGCGTTAACCATAGAGAATTACTCATTATATTGTTCTCAACATGAAAAGATAACAACTCCACCACCGCATCATGAACATAAAAATATGTTGTGTATCATGATGTTCAACGCAAGCATTTATCTTTGAAATTAAATTTGTATCGTGCAACGGATAGTGTACCATGGAACATCATTTGAGTGATCAGACTTATCATGCGACGAACCATTACCTCATTAGTTGTCACAAGCACACTTCTATTATCTGCGTGTGTTAGTAAGGGACCTAATCCTGACGATCCGTACGAAGCAATCAATCGTCCCATCTACCGATTTAATGTTGCACTCGACAATATCATTTTAAAACCACCCGCGAAGCTTTATCGTACCATTCTGCCTGCCGTTGTTCGCAGAAGCATTAATAATGCTTATAACAACGTGAACATGTTGCCATCCATTGCAAACGACATCCTGCAATGGGACTGGAATAACACCATAAAAGATACTTGGCGGCTGATTATTAACTCATCTCTTGGGCTCGGTGGACTATTTGATCCAGCTAGTACATGCAACTTACCTGCACACAGCAATGATCTTGGCTTGACGTTTGCAAAATGGGGCGATAAAAAATCACCTTATATTATGATCCCCTTCTTAGGGCCAAGTACAATTCGTGATGGCATGGGATTGTTATTTGACTACACATTATTTACTCCATACCCTTACATCCCTCAAGATACAATTATTTACGGTATTTTAGGTCTACGCTATGTCGATTTACGCGCACAACTTCTTGACACAGAAAAACTCATGGATGACTCATTCGATAAATATGCATTTTTACGCGACGCGTACTTACAAAATCGCAATTATCTCATCAATGGAAAACAAGAGGACTCATCCGAAGCACTTTATGTCGATGAAGACACGCATAGCAGCTTAAATTTATTAGCAGAAACACCTAACGCACCACTAAATCAAGCTACCCCGAATGTTGATGCATCTGTTCATTGAATTTAGATGATGACATCGGAGCTGGTTTTTTAAATAAACCAAAGCGACTGATGGCGGTAGAAACGGTGACTTGGTATAGCTTTGCGAGCAATTTAGCTCGTTTAAAGGCTTTGACTTTGCGGCGCGCGCGCCATTGACGGCATTTTTGAGTTCTATACATAAAGCACCCCTCTTCTGACTGTACGATGCTTGAACTAGTATTAATTATCTCCTCGATATGCAGTCATAGCACATGCATACACTAGCTAAGTGTAGACGATAAATGCTATTTATTTTTCAACCTATAAAGACAACAACTTATCATCAACTGAACTCTGATTTACCTCAAAAAACTCAAAATTTATCAAAATAGTCAATGATTTATCACGAAAAAGTCAAATAAATCAATCTGAGACGGAACTTCCACCAAGAAAACTCCCTAACTTACCATGTACGTCATCCCAAGCTAAAAAATCGGTCCTCACGATCCCATGCCAGACGAGCCCATACCAGGGCTAATGGCGGTAAAAAACTCGTCACCTTGCTGCTTATCAGAAAACAATCCGCTCCTCTTTGGAGCTTGGATCGTCGTAATCTCGTCCGTGCGTTTTCTCTTTTTTCCATCAGAAGCCCGTCTACCCAATTTGGCATCATCAGCTAGCGTTGTTAACACATCCAGCGCCAACAACTCTTCCTCACTCCTCGTGGTATCACGCCCCTCAACTTGTCGAACTCTAGAAAAAAATCTGTGCGTCATTGGGGTTTGACTCGCTATGTACTCATCCGTATGTTTTCTCTTTTTTCCGTGAGTAGTACGATCATCTAATAATCTCGCATCACCTTGGACCCATAACTCATCTCCTGCAGAAAAGTCTTGCTCATCAAAAGAGTTTTGATTGATGTTTTTTAGCTTTAAACGACGACGATTTAATACTGCTATGGTAAGCACTTCAAACTCTTTGCCATCAACCATGGTAAAGCGCTGTTTGCCTCGCGTCACAATCACTGCATCCTCAGGACAATCATCTCCATTACTTAATTTTAAACGACGGTTACTTAATGCATTAGCCGTAAGTACTTCAAACTCTTCTCCATTAATCATGGTAAAACGCTTTGTACCTCGCGTCTCAATCACTGCATCATCAGGGCAATCATCTCCATTACTTAGTTTTAAACGACGGCTACTTAATGCTGCTATGGTAAGCACTTCAAACTCTTCGCCATTCACTGTCGTAAAGCGCTGTTTGCCTCGCGTCTCAATCACTGCATCCTCAGGGCAATCATCTCCATTACTTAGTTTTAAA
>JAGVJT010000206.1 GCA_020050955.1 Legionellales bacterium
CATCACATAACCTGCAATGGCCATACCTTCGATGAGTTGGTGAGGGTTGTAGCGCAGAATAACACGATCTTTGCATGTGCCAGGTTCACCTTCATCAGAGTTGCACACAACATATTTTTGAACCGGTGCATTTCGATTCATAAAGCTCCACTTGAGCCCCGTCGGAAATCCCGCACCACCACGTCCTCGTAACGCAGAAAGCTTCAATTCATCAATGATTTGTTTCGGTGGCGTTTGTTCTGCCAAAATACGCCGCCAAGCGCGATATCCACCAACACTTTCATAAGTTGCCAATGTCCAAGACTCTGGCAAATGAAGTGTCCGATAACACACCTGATTTAATTCAACCATGGCACCAACCCTTATTCTTTGCGTGCATTCAGACAATGTTTTAACAACAACTTGCCTTCTTTGCATCCGTCAATCACGGCTTTTAATAATGTTCATTGTGCGTGTACTTATAACACGCGCTCACTGATATTGTTCTAACACAGCATCAAGTGTATCCGGTGTTAAATGCTCGTGATATGTTTTGTTCACTTGCATCATCGGTGCATTCACACAAGCACCTAAACACTCCACAGCTCGTAATGTAAAGCGCCCATCGTCTGTTGTTTCACCAAGAGATACACCAAGTTTTAACTCTAACGCATTCACAATGGCAGCACTGTCGCGTAATTTGCAAGAAATGTTGGTGCAAACATTAATCAAATGACGACCAACTGGCTTACACTCATACATGCTATAGAAAGACGCTACTTCATAAACTGCAATCGGTGGCATCTCTAAATACTGGGCAATCGCGTCCATGCTTTCACGTGTTAAATGTCCGGCTGTTTCTTGGACAATCATCAACGCACGCATCACCGCAGATTGCTTTTGATTATCAGGGTATTTAGCGACCCATTGATCAATTTCAACCAAGCCTTCTTCGCTCACCCATTGGCGCATTAATTTAACTGAATCGGACATATTTTTCGACCTTTACCTGTCAATTTCCCCAAAAACGATATCCTGGCTTGCCAAAATTGCAACACCATCAGCAAGCATATGACCGCGTGTCATCGCATCGAATCCTGCTAAATGTGCAAACCCAGGTGCGCGAATTTTCATACGATATGGTTTATTCGCACCATCAGATACCAAATAAATCCCAAACTCTCCTTTGGGTGCTTCAACAGCAGAATAAACTTCACCCTCTGGTGTACAAAAACCTTCGGTAAACAATTTGAAATGGTGAATCATCGCTTCCATATCATGTTTCATCTCAACACGCGAAGGAGGCGTAATCTTATGACAATCCAACTTGATAGGCCCAGGATTATCACGAAGCCACTGAATGCATTGTCTGATAATTCGATTAGACTGACGCATTTCTTCAACACGAACGAGGTATCGATCATAACAATCACCTGTTTTTCCAACAGGAATATCAAAATCTACGCGATCATAAGCCGCATACGGTTGTTTTTTACGTAGATCCCAAGCAATACCCGACGCCCTTAACATCGGCCCCGTAAAGCCCCACTGCAAAGCATCCTCGGGTGATACAACACCAATATCAACCGTTCGTTGTTTCCAAATTCGGTTTTCTGTCAACAATGTTTCGTACTCATCAACACAACGAGGAAATCGCTCGGTAAATGCCCATAGAAAATCTAATAAACTTCCTTGGCGATGTTCGTTTAATGCTTCAACTTCTCGCTCATTGTGCCATCTAGATGCTTTGTATTGAGGCATTGTATCGGGAAGATCTCTAACAACACCGCCTGGTCGATAATACGTAGCGTGCATTCTTGCACCAGATACAGCTTCGTAACAATCAAATAAATCTTCACGCTCACGGAAACAATATAAAAAAACCGTCATTGCACCAATGTCTAATGCAATAGCACCTAACCAAAGCAAATGGTTTAAGATACGTGTGATTTCATCAAACATTGTACGAATGTATTGTGCCCGCAACGGCGCCTCAACGCCTAAAAGTTTTTCTATAGCACGCACATACGCATGCTCATTGCACATCATCGACACATAATCGAGCCTATCCATATAGCCAATGCTTTGCAAATAAGGCTTTGTTTCTGCTAGTTTTTCTGTTGCGCGATGCAATAATCCAATATGTGGATCAGCTCGTACAATGGTTTCGCCTTCTAATTCTAAGACCAGCCGTAAAACGCCATGTGCGTCAGGATGCTGTGGTCCAAAATTAAGCGTATAATGCTGTAACTCAATCACCACTCACCTCCTTTTTACCGAGATAACGATTGTCATGACGGATGACTTTGGGCACAGAAACTCTCGGTTCAATATCCACAGGTTCGTAAATAACTTTTTGTAACGACGCATCATAACGCATTTCAACATGACCACTTACGGGAAAATCTTTTCTAAATGGATGCCCAATAAAACCATAATCGGTAAGAATACGTCTTAAATCAGGGTGACCATCGAATAAAATACCGTACAAATCATAAGCCTCGCGCTCAAACCAATTCGCACTTTTCCATACAGTGTGCACAGATGGAACAACAAGCGTAGCATTATCAATCCATGCCTTTACACGCACACGGTGATTTTTAACCGTTGATAGCAGATGATAAACAACCGCAAAGCGAGGCTTCCCATCTTCTGGTAATGTGATTTGCGTACGATCCACCGCTCGCGAAAAACCATGATCAGTTGCAGGATCAGTCTCCCATTCAGAATGGCCATATGTTAAATAATCAACCACACACACATCAATGAGCTGATCAAAAAGAAATGCTATATCATCTCTTAGTAACGATAACACAGGAAGTATTTGCTCTACGTTACACGTAAGCAGCACTTCATGATGTGCTTCAGTAATAGAAATCGTTGCATCCGACCATACTGTCTGTAGTGCGCGAACCAACACGTCTTGTTTTGTCATCTAGCAATACCCATTCTTGTGGATCTTTATTAACACAATTCAACGCCATCGCGGATGAATTCTGCCATCGTTGTTAAAGTAAATGTTTCAGCTCAAACGTATCTTTATTATCGTTTCTACGCACTAATCGTGTCCTGCGTATATGATGCTTCACATCAATAACAGCTACATTTCAATGACTGATTTGCGTCTAATTTTATTTTGTAATTGAATAATCCCATACAACAATGCTTCCGCAGTTGGCGGACAACCTGGGACATAAATGTCGACGGGAACAATGCGATCACAGCCACGAACAACAGAGTAAGAATAGTGGTAATAACCACCGCCATTCGCACATGATCCCATGGAAATCACCCAGCGAGGCTCCGACATTTGGTCATACACTTTTCGAAGTGCTGGTGCCATTTTATTGCACAACGTGCCCGCAACAATCATCACATCCGATTGACGTGGACTGGGACGAAAAATAACGCCGAATCGATCTAAATCATAACGAGACGCACCAACATGCATCATTTCAACAGCACAACATGCTAGTCCAAATGTCATTGGCCACATTGAACCACTACGTGCCCAACCGACCAGCTTTTCAACTGTTGTTGTTGCGAACCCTTGTTTTGTTAACTCTGCAACCGCCATGCTTAAGCATCCTCTGATACGACTTCGTTCATGTGTTTTTTCAACACATCAAGCTAATACATCATTCCCACTCTAACGCACCGCGCTTCCATTCATAAATGAACCCAATCACAAGTAATCCAAGAAACATCATCATCGCGGCAAAACCAAAACATCCTATTTGCCGCAAAACCAATGCCCAAGGAAAGAAAAATGCTGTTTCAAGATCAAAAATAATAAATAAAATGGCGACGAGATAAAATCGAACATCAAACGGAATGCGCGAATTTTCAAATGCAGGAAAACCACACTCATAAGGCGCATTTTTTTCTGCATCAGGCTTATGCACCGAAAAAAGTGACCCTGCACCAATCATCACAAGACCTAATAAAAGTCCAATGACAA
>JAGVJT010000163.1 GCA_020050955.1 Legionellales bacterium
GTTGGCGTGCGTAAAAAATCTTTCAATGTATTTTTAATGGCAACCGCACCAACTGACTCTTTTGCACGCAAAATCCCTCGACTATCATCAAGCTTGCAGTGCTCAATAAGAGATGCCCGAGCGGCTTCAACACGCTCTGCTCGCACACTTTCTTTCTCAATACGCTTGGTCAATTTATCAATATTAGCCTTCACACGATCATAATCAATCGCTTCAATTTCTATATCCAGAGCCTCGATGTCTTGTTCAATGTGATTCATCATTTCAGTGTGTTCTTGAATGCTTCCATCAAGTGTGGCCAAATCTTCCGTAAGACCTTTTGCTTCACCTTTAAGTTGTTGGTCAAGCCTCTTATTTTTATCGTACTCTCGTTCTTGGCCAAAAATGTTGGTCACAACATAATTGTACCCCCTCATGACCATGCCCCAAAGTGCGCTATAACCTGCAACTTTGTTATCTTCTGCCTCAATTAATCCTGTCGTGACGGCTATTCTCTGATTTAATCGCTTTAATGCACCAGATTTTTCAGCTTGTTGGTCTCCTAATTTAGTCAAAGCGCTCACTTCATTTTCAATAAACTTTACCAACTGACCACGCTCTTGTGTTTTAGAAAACCAACTAAGCCGCTCAAGCTGCAAACTTTCTAACGATTGTTTATCACTTAGCGAGTCTTTTTCATGACGCGATAATACGCTTTTTGATGATGTTGATGTCGTACTTACACGTGAAGTTGTTGAGCCATCCCGTGAACGCGGTGATGACACTGACGATTTTCTTGACATATTAGAATCATCAGTAAGTGATGAAACATTACTCACAGTTGAACCATCCCGTGAGCGAGGCGATGACGCAGGAGAATCGTTCGATACACTTGTATCACGAGGAGGCGATGCATTACTCGTGGATTCATTATCCGTATCAGCATCAAAATCATCATTAATTACAACACTATCTAGCGCTGATCCAGAGGAGCCGCCTCGAAATCGTTTCGTCATAGAAGACATCAGCGATGGCGACTGTGTTGCTGTTGTAACATTATTTTGTGCTTCTTTTAATACACTCTGAGCCTCTTCTCGTGCACGTAACAATTCAGTTAATTTGCCATCAAAATCGAGCTCAGCTTGCGTTAATTGTCTAGAAGCGGCTTCCCATGCATCACCTGTTTTCTGAAATAACTTCACGGCCGCATCATATTTAGCACCATTCCACCATGTCCTTGGTCCAATTTTATTAAGTTCATCAGTCGCTTGTTGATGTAAATTATTTTTTTCATCAGCCGCCAGTTGTAAGCTTTCAAAATTATTTCTATGCTTCAAAATTTGACGATCAATGGCGGCTAAATCTTGTTGCGCTCGTTGTTGTTCTTCTTGCAATTGTCCTACAAGCACATCATATTCAACTTCTGCCTGCGAACTAGATTGCGCATCCGCACGAAGATCGGCCGCAAGTTCTGCATTCAATGAATTCATGTCATTTAAACTGCCAGAGCCACTCATGGGTTATCTCGACGATAAATAACGTTCTACTCATTAATATATAGGCTAACATAGTAAAAATAACAACATGCTGAGCATGAGAACACATGATTGTTTTACATAAGTTCTGAGCATAATTTTTTATTTACTTCTCAAGACAAACAAGGTAAAAACTTAGCCGTGAATATACGCCAGCGTAATGGTGTTCGACTAAACAAGGATTCGTTTTATGAAGTTTCACAAAGCGGTGCACATCGCTTACTTAAAGCTGCCAGCTCATCAAAAACCAGTCGCATTATGCATCGCTTTTTTCTGTACCGCTTTGCTTTTAATCGTGTTTTTTAAAGGCTGTTATGCCTTCGCATTTGGCAAAAAAAAACTTGCTGTCACACCTCTTATGATACGTAAACATGATCACATTGAAATTCCAGCAAACTCTGCATTACGTCAAAAATTAATCATTCATAATGTTAAAACATCAGACACACCGCACGTTGTGTCGTTTCCTGGCGTGGTTGAAGCTGATCCTACGCATATCGTAAATGTACTTCCTCCTGTTACAGGACGTCTGCTCTCCATTAATGTCAAGTTAGGTGAAAAAGTTCATGCCAAACAAGTGATTGCCACTATTAGCTCGCCAGATCTTGCCCAAGCCAATGCTGATAACAATAAAGCACAGGCCGCTCACACCCTTGCACTCACATCCTTAAAACGTGCAAAAGAAGTATTTCGTGTGGGAGGTGGCTCACTGAAAGACATCCAACTCGCACAAAATGACGTAGAACAAGCCAATGCCAATCTTAAACAAACGCAAGCTCGTCTTAAAACCATCGGACAACATAAATTTAGTACGCTGACCATCAAAGCGCCTACCGATGGACGCATCACAGCAATTAATTACGGCGTAGGCTCTTACATCAATGATATAACCGTGCCATTACTTACCATCTCAAATCTTGACACTATCTGGGTCACTGCCAACGTTCCAGAAAATCTCGCCGGAGTTGTTGAAAAAAATCAACCCGTCGATGTTTTTTTACCCGCGTATCCCGAGCAGTTGTGGCACAGCAAAATTACATTCGTCAACTCATTTCTTGAACCAAGCACCCGTCGCAATAAAACACGCATTGCATTCCCAAATCCCAATGGAAAATTACAACCCAACATGTTTGCATCCGTCAGGGTCTCTATTAAACAACCCAACCTTATCATGATTCCAATTTCGTCTATTTTGA
>JAGVJT010000199.1 GCA_020050955.1 Legionellales bacterium
TGCAGCCAAACTACTTATAAAGTAACGTTGCTCTATGGCTGTATGTCCATTCATGGAAATACGTGACTCAAGCATAATGACCGTTTTCAAATCACGCCAACTCTGCGCTCTGCATATGCTAGCGCAGATAACGACAAATAATACTTCGGTTAAGGGGTATAATTTTTTTCTATCAATCCTTGGGTCTTCGAGTGTGTCAAAATGACATAAAAACCCAGGTTTATCTTCCTCTAACATCGCCAACTCCTTGTAAAAATAAAGAGTTTAAAAAGTAATTGTCATTGATGCACTAATGCAGACCATGCCACTTTGCAGGAGATTCCTCGCTACGCTCGGAAAGACGTCTCATTTTTAATGGGACAGCCGTGTTTTTACATTGCTAGAATTTATGTCACGTCGGGCAGGATAGCGCGATAGATAATGTAAAAATACGCTCTTTTCGAGCGTAGCGAGAAATCCTTTGCTGAGGATTGTGCAGCATAATGTTTATGCTGCGTTGCTCTCAAATTGCAATACACCATTTCGAGATGACACGATAATCGTATCGCCCGAGCTAAATTGTCCTTGAAGCAGTGCTTGGGCAAGCGGATTTTCTAATTGTTGTTGAATGATTCGTTTAAGAGGTCTTGCGCCATAAACAGGATCAAATCCCGCTTGAGCTAATTGGGAAAGCGCTTCTGGCAACAATTTTAGCGTCATATTTTGTTGAGTGAGGCGTTGTTTGAGCAACTCAATTTGAATCGTCGCAATGTTTGCAATTTGTTGTTCTGTGAGTGGGTGAAAGACAACACTGTCGTCAATTCGGTTGATGAATTCAGGGCGAAAATGTTGGCTTACTTGTTCCATGACGGTCGATTTTAAAGTTTGATAAGTTGCTGTTTGTGCCATGTCTTGAATGAGTGATGAGCCAATATTTGAGGTCATGATAATGACCGTGTTACGAAAATCAACGGTACGTCCTTGGCCATCTGTGAGCCGACCATCATCTAAAACTTGCAATAAAATATTAAAAACATCGGGATGTGCTTTCTCAATTTCGTCCAAGAGAATCACAGAATAGGGGCGACGACGAATTGCTTCAGTTAAGTAACCGCCTTCTTCATACCCAACATAACCAGGGGGCGCTCCGATTAATCGTGCAACCGAATGTTTTTCCATAAATTCTGACATGTCGATTCGTACCATCGAATCAATCGTATCAAATAAAAAAACCGCGAGTGCTTTGCAGACCTCTGTTTTACCAACACCTGTGGGGCCTAAAAATAAGAAAGAACCAATGGGGCGATTTGGATCAGACAATCCGGCCCGTGAGCGTCGAATAGCATTGGAGATGGTTGTGATGGCTTCATTTTGACCAATCACGCGTTGGTGTAAAGTGTGTTCCATGTGAATGAGTTTTTCTTTTTCACCCTCGAGCATTTTTGATACAGGAATACCGGTCCATTTTGAAACAACCTCTGCGATTTCTTCTTCTGTGACATGGCTTCGTACGAGTTTTGTTTCTTGCCCTTCGATGAGTGATGCTTCTGATAATTGTTTTTCAAGTGCCGGAATTTTGCCGTATTGAAGTTCTGACATATGGCCTAAATCACCAGCACGTCGTGCAGCATCTAATTCGAGTTTGGCTTTTTCTAATGCTTCTTTAATGTGTGTTGTTCCTTGAAGCATTGCTTTTTCGCTTTTCCAGATCTCGTTTAAATCGGCATGTGTTTTTTCAAGCTCGTCAATGCTGTGTTGTAAGTCAGATAACCGTTTTTTGGAAGCCTCGTCGTGTTCTTTTTTTAGGGCTTCGCGCTCTATTTTGAGCTGAATAAGCTTTCGGTCTAATTTATCGAGGCTTTCGGGCTTAGAATCGATTTCCATGCGAATTTGACTACCTGCTTCGTCAATTAAGTCAATGGCTTTGTCAGGGAGTTGGCGGTCGGTAATGTAACGATGAGATAATGTGGCTGCTGCGACAATTGCAGGGTCGGTAATATCAACACCGTGATGGACTTCGTAACGTTCTTTTAAACCACGTAAAATAGCAATGGTGTCTTCAACCGAAGGCTCATCGACCAATACTTTTTGAAAGCGTCGCTCAAGAGCGGCATCTTTTTCAATGTATTGACGGTATTCATCTAATGTTGTTGCACCAATGCAATGTAACTCACCACGCGCAAGGGATGGTTTAAGCATGTTACCTGCATCCATGGCACCATCAGCTTTACCAGCACCCACCATGGTATGCAACTCATCGATGAATAAAATAATTTGTCCTTCTTGTTTTGCTAAATCGTTGAGCACACCTTTTAAGCGTTCTTCAAATTCACCACGAAATTTAGCGCCTGCGATAAGTGCGCCCATGTCGAGTGATAAAACGCGCTTGTTTTTTAAGCCTTCGGGTACTTCGCCATTGATAATGCGTTGCGCTAAACCTTCAACAATGGCTGTTTTCCCAACACCTGGCTCACCAATAAGAACGGGATTATTTTTAGTGCGGCGTTGTAACACTTGAATGGTGCGACGAATTTCATCATCACGTCCAATGACGGGATCTAGCTTGCCTTGTTCGGCTCGTTCGGTGAGATCAATGGTATATTTTTCAAGAGCTTGGCGTTGCTCTTCTGCATTAGGATCAGTAACTGCTTCGCCGCCACGAATATCATCAATGGCTTTAGTAATCGAGGGTAAGGTTGCACCTGCTTGTGTGAGCAGTTTGGCTAAGCTTGCATTTTCTGTCATCACGGCTAAAAGAAACAGCTCGCTTGAAATATAATTATCTTGGCGTTGTTGTGCTAATTTGTCGGTTAAATTTAAAAGTCGTTGGAGATTGTTTGATAAATGAATATCGCCACCCATGCCGGAAACGGTTGGGATCTTGTGCAGAGCTTGATCAATGAGGGTGCGAAGTTGTGACAAATTAACAGACGCTTTGGTTAAAAGAGCACGGCAGCTTCCGCCTGGTTGATCAAGCAAGGCCTTCATGACATGTTCAGGTTCAATAAAAGCGTGATCTCGACCAAGTGCAAGTGATTGCGCATCAGCCAAGGCCGTTTGAAATTTTGATGTTAGTTTGTCCATGCGCATGTTAGAACCCCATGTTAATGTTTCGATAACCTTAACATGGGGGCATGCATGAATGAACTCAAGGGTTTACATTGAGTGTTTGTAAAATTGGTTTGAACAGTTTAGGTGTACTTGCAATGATGTTGCCGTGTTGAAGAAAATTCCCTTGCTCTTCGTAGTCACTGATAAAACCACCTGCTTCTTGAATAAGTAGGCTGCCTGCTGCAATGTCCCATGGTTTTAAATGGGCACCTAAAAAGCCATCTAAACGGCCACTTGCTACATAAGCAAGTTCAAGCGCAACTGAGCCTGTGCGGCGAACACTCATGCATTGATCAAACAAAGATTGAAATGTACTTAATGAATAATTTTTGTGATGTTGTGAGCGTTTTAAGCCAACACCAAGCACGCTTGCATCCAATTGAGTTTGTTTTGATACACGTAAACGACGATCATTAAGACGAGCGCCACGTCCTCGGCTTGCTGAAAAGCACTCATGACGAATAGGGTCATAAACCACTGCGTGCTCAATACGCCCTTTGATTTGAATGGCGATAGAGACGGCATAAAATGGAAAGCCGTGTAAATAATTATTGGTTCCATCTAAAGGATCAATAATCCATACACATTCGGCATCATCACGAATGCTGCCACTTTCTTCTGCCATAATGCCGTGATCAGGATGGGCTTTATGAATCACTTGAAGAATCGCTTGCTCCGCTTTTACATCCACTTCAGAAAAATAGTCGTGATGTCCTTTTTCCATCACGGAAAGACGATCGACTTGATCGGCATGACGAATAATAATATCGCCGGCTTGACGTGCGGCTTGAATCGCAATATTCAGAAGAGGTTGCATGCATTTGACTCGTTGGTTGAGAAAGCGGAGGATTCTAACATATTTTGTAGTATAATTGTGGCAAAATTTGAGGCATGCATAAATAAGTGAAGTAAGGTGATATGAAATTTGATTCGATACGTATAGTACTTGTAGAAACATCCCACCCTGGCAACATTGGCTCTTCGGCACGTGCCATGAAAACCATGGGCTTATCTCGGTTATATCTGGTGTCACCAGAAATATTTCCGGACAAACGCGCTAATGAAATGGCAGCAGGGGCGGATGATGTGCTTGAGCAGGCTGTGGTGGTCGGGTCACTTGTTGAAGCCTTGCAAGGGTGTCAGTTGATTTTTGCAACGAGCGCGCGTGCACGCGACATTTCGCTTCCTGGTTTAACACCTGCAGAGAGTGCGACACGAATTGCAGCAGAATCTGACACAGAAATTGCCATTGTGTTTGGCCGAGAGCGCTCAGGTTTAACCAACCAAGAATTGCTGCATTGTCATTACCATGTTCATGTGCCAACAGATGAAACATTTAGCTCGCTAAATTTATCGCAAGCAGTTCAAATCATGGCGTACGAAGTTCGTATGCGAGGACTCTTGCCGTCTGCACACGCATCCAATCGACAAGATTCTTTCGCGACCTCAGATGAAGTAGCGCGTTTTTATGAACACTTAGAATCGGTATTAATTGACATCGACTTTCTTAAATTATCCAATCCTAAACGCTTGCAACAACGCTTGCGGCGTCTTTTTAATCGTGCTCAATTGGAAACAATGGAAGTGAATATTTTGCGTGGCATTCTGACGCATATTCAACTTGCTATTCAGAATAAGAAGACATTATAGGAAAACTGATGCAACCACGACCAATTTACATGGACTATATGGCAACGACGCCAATTGACCCTTTTGTATTGGAAAAAATGATAGGTTATATGGGGCCTTCGGGGCATTTCGGTAATCCTTCTTCGATTACTCATCCGTATGGACGCGTAGCGGCTGTTGCGGTTGAGCATGCACGTCAAGATGTCGCACAGCTCATTGGTGCTACGCCTGAAGACATCGTCTTTACGTCTGGTGCAACAGAGGCTAATAATTTAGCAATTTTAGGTGCATCATTGTTTTATGAGCGTAAAGGGCGTCACATTATTACACTGAGTACAGAACATAAATCGGTTTTAGATAGCTTTCATCATCTCGAGCAGCAAGGGTTTGAGGTGACTTATCTTAAACCACAGCCTGATGGTTTATTGGATTTAGAAACGTTATCACATGCTTTGCGTCAAGATACGGTGTTAGTTTCCATCATGCATGTGAACAATGAAATTGGCGTGATTCAAGACATTGAAGCAATCGGTCGGATGTTGTGTCATAAAGGCGTTATCTTTCATGTGGATGGTGCACAGAGTGCAGGGAAAATTGCCATCGATTTAGCCTCATTACCGGTGCATCTCATGTCATTTTCGGCGCATAAAATTTATGGCCCTAAAGGCGTTGGTGCACTTTTTGTGCGTCATAAACCGCGTATTCGATTAAAAGCCCAGAGTTTTGGTGGAGCGCATGAGAATGGGATGCGTTCAGGAACATTGCCAACTCATCAAATTGTTGGCATGGGAGAAGCATTTAAGCGAGCATCGTTTCTTTATTGTGAAGAGCAAGCACGCATCCTTCAATTACGAGAGCAATTATGGGCTGGTATTAACCATTTACCTGGTATTGCTTTAAATGGCAGTTTAACTAAACGTGTATCCGGCAATTTAAATATTCGTTTTGAAGGGCTAGATAATCAAGCATTGTTGATAGCGCTACATGAGCTTGCGTTGTCTACTACGTCGGCTTGTGCGGCGTCAAAAATGAAACCCTCTTATGTTTTAAAAGCATTGGGTTTAAATGATGCGTCTGCACAAAGCTCAATTCGATTGTCACTTGGACGTTTTACATCTAAAGACGAAATAAAACGAACCATTGATATTTTTTGTGAACAAATTCCATTATTACAATCTGCGTGCAAAGCACACAAAGGAGAATGATATGAGTGAAGTTGCTTATCATGCTGTTTCAGAAGAGCCTCTTGTTTCATTAACAGATGCAGCAAAACGTCATATTTTTACTTACTTAGAAAAACATGCAACAAGTAAAGGTGTTCGTTTATCAGTGAAAAAAACGGGATGTTCAGGGCTTTCTTATGTTGTAGATTATGTTGATGAGGCTGCATCAAGTGATGCCTCAATGATGTTAACACCCCTATACTTTATTTGTGTTGACAAAAAAAGCCTTCCTTATCTTAAAGGTGTTCGTGTTGATTATGTAAAGCAGGGATTGAACTATAAATTTGTATTTGAGAACCCTAATCAAACGGGACAATGTGGTTGTGGTGAAAGCTTTACTGTCAATTAGATATCAAGTGAACAACTAGAGTTAAAATGGAACTCATTATTCCTTAAGCTTGCGTTAATAAATGAATATCATTAAATCAATATTTACACTCTTTGAGGTATTTGGTATTATATGACCCATGGTGTTCGAGTTAATGAACAAAATACCTCTTTATAAGTGTTTGGCATGACGTTGAGTTCTTATAGGGAAGTATCTTTGCTTCATGATTGAACGTTTATGATGTTTTTTATTTGGAGAAACAAATGAGTGTGGTTTTACAAGAT
This sequence comes from Legionellales bacterium, assembly GCA_020050955.1. Lineage (GTDB taxonomy): Bacteria > Pseudomonadota > Gammaproteobacteria > Legionellales > Legionellaceae > JAGVJT01. Next base: position 6,555 of record JAGVJT010000199.1, read on the forward strand.
GTTCAGGTGCCTCAGGAAGCATTGACACAGCACGTGATTAATGCCGTTAAAGGTTATTTATCTTCTGTAAACAGTAAAGACAAAAATTTAAACCTCTATCAACTTATTGTTGAAGAAGTTGAAGCGCCATTATTCCGTACTGTCATGGAACTAACGCGTTACAATCAATCAAAAGCTGCTCGAGTATTGGGTGTTAGCCGTGGAACGTTACGCACAAAACTTAAGCGTTATTTTGATGACGAATTTATCGGAACACGATAATCAAAAAAGATGCACTGCATAAATAAGCAAGTCATTAAAGCCATGTTATTGTGCAATAACATGGCTTTTTTATCTTTTCAGTACAGCTAAGCTGTTTCTTGTATAAAAGTAGTGTGCTAAAAAGACTTTAATATCTCAGATGTCTCATCCTGAGGGTAATGAAGGATCTCGAGTTGTACTGACTCGATCACCTTCTTCGTCGTTACAAAAGATTTCATAATTAGGCAGGTTATTATGATTTCGTTATGATTCATCTTGAAGTCAATCAGACAACCGTGCTTTGCTTTATCGCAGAGAGGAAAGTCCGAGCTCCAGCGGGTAGAGTGCCAGGTAACGCCTGGGAGATGAAAGTCTACGGAAAGTGTCACAGTGGCATTATTTCTAGTGCGCTAACAGAGCAAGATGTATCGCATGCTCTGATATCATTACAAAAAGTCGTTTATCAATTACCTCAAGATGATTTATCACTCCAAACAGCTGATCATGTGACACTTCGACATCGTGCTCCCCCTTTAATTGGTTTATTAGAGCATGCACAAAAACATCATTATCACGTGATGTGGGATTAGTTTGTTGTTTTTGTTGACGAGGGCGTGATTCGTCAAGCAAAAATAAATAGATTCTTTGCTAGTGTAGTCAAAAAAAAATCAAATTGATCTAATTTATCGCCAA
>JAGVJT010000034.1 GCA_020050955.1 Legionellales bacterium
CCACCTGATCCCTTACCGAACTCAGAAGTGAAACGAATGAGCGCCGATGATAGTGTGGGGTTTCCCCATGTCAAAGTAGGTCATCGCCAGGGCTTTTTTCTTAAAGCGGCTTAATTGCCGCTTTTTTTTTGTCAAAAATATCATATACTTTGTTCAGAACTTCTGAAAAAGTCTATCGATGAAAAATAATATCGCTGATGGCGAATCTATCCGACAAGCATCAATCAAAAAATGGCACATTACATGGCTTTGTCTTAGCATTTTTTTGCTCGGGGGATGTGATAACCATGATGTTTATCAAGGGTATGTCGAAGGCGAAAACTTATACCTTGAATCACCGTATGAGGGAAAACTAATTCAAAAACATGTTCATCGTGGACAATACGTTAAAAAAGGTGATCTTCTGTTTGAGCTTGATCATAATCCAGAGGCATTGCTAATTGAGCAATTAAAAACATCGACGGATGAAAACAAAGCTGTTCTTGATGATTTGATAAAACCACGACGACCATTAGAAATTGATGCTATTGTTGAACAAATCGCGCAAGTTGAGGCTAATTTATTACTTGTGGATTTACGTGTTAAACGTTATCAGGAACTCTATAAAAAACAAGCAGTTGACTTGGATCGTTTAGATGAAGTGTTAAGCTCTCAAAGTGCACTTCGTGCCTCTAAAGAACAACTTCAAGACAATCTTGCATTAGCAAAACTTGGTGCACGAGAAGATCAAATTAAGGCACAAAGCATTAAAATGAAAGGGGCGAAGTTTGCTTTTCGTGTTGGCAAATGGAAGCTTGAGCAAAAAAATATTCATGCACCTACAGATGGTGTTATTTTTGATACTTATTATCAGCAAGGCGAATTTGTTAGTGCAGAACATCCTATTGCTGCATTATTACCGAATGATCAGATTCGCATTGAATTTTTTGTGCCAGCGCGTGTGTTGTCAACGCTTCAACTCAATCAAAAAATTTTCTTTACATGTGACGGTTGTGCGGAGAAAAATGAGGCAACGATTTCTTACATTTCACCAGAAGCAGAATATGTACCACCATTGGTATATAGTCGTGATAATCGTGAAAACCTTGTGTTTCGCATTAAAGCTCACATTGAAAAACCTTTGTCATTTAAACCAGGGCAACCAGTGATAATCGTAGGATTTGAGCATGTCAAATGAGATGATTATTGATGTTAAGGGATTGAGAAAATCATTTGATGGGCGGGTTGCGGTTAACGATATTAATTTGCATGTGAAAAAAGGCGAAGTTTTTGGTTTTTTAGGCCCTAATGGGAGTGGTAAAACAACTACCATCCGAATGCTTTGTGGTTTGTTGACACCTGATGCAGGGCAAGGAACCTGCCTTGGGTTTGATATTTTAACCGAGTCGTTAAAGATCAAAGAACAAGTCGGTTACATGACACAAAAATATAGCTTTTATACCGATTTGAGTGTGGAAGAAAATCTTCATTTTATGGCTGCAGTGTATGGCATTGATGATCGTAAACAACGTGTTAATGACATTATGGAAAAAATGGGACTCACTGCACGACGAAAGCAATTGACAGGTGTGCTTTCTGGTGGATGGAAACAACGTGTGGCGCTTGCTGGATGTTTATTGCATGAGCCTGCTTTATTACTTTTAGATGAACCAACAGCAGGAATTGATCCTATTGCAAGGCGTGAATTTTGGGATACGATTCATGCACTTAGCGAAGAAGGCATCACTACATTAATGTCAACGCATTACATGGATGAAGCAGAGCGCTGCACACGACTTGCGTATTTAGCGCATTCTGAATTGATTATCACAGGTACCGTGCAAGATGTGATTGCTTCAACGCATTTGCAAACATGGGAAATTAAAGGTGAGATAACGCCTGCGCTACTACAAGCGATAAAAAAACTTGAAAGCGTGACGCAAGCAGCATTGTTTGGACGTTACATTCATGTTTGCAGCGAGAATGCACCATTGTTTGAGGGATTTTTAACTGAGCTTGGTAAGACCTATCAGATCACATGGCATGTGATTGATTCGACATTAGAGGATGCATTCCTTTCTCTTGTAAAACAGACACAAGGAGATTTTAATTGAGTGCAGCGCAGAGGCGATCACGTTTAATTGCCGTAATGATGAAAGAATTTATTCAGATGCGTCGTGATAAGACGACGTTTGCCATGATTATTGGTATTCCTTTAATGCAATTGATTTTGTTTGGTTATGCTATTAACTTAAATCCTCAGCATCTACCAACAGCGATTGTGGGTGCTGATCAAAGTATGTTTACTCGACGTATTTTAACCAGCATGGCAAATTCCACGTATTTTAAATTTATTAGTCCCTCTGTTACGGAAGATGAAGCTCGAGATTTATTGAAAAAAGCTCAAGTACAGTTTGTCGTTCACTTTCCGCCTCATTTTTCACATGATCTTGTGCGTGGATTGCATCCATCGCTGCTTCTGCAAGCTGATGCAACTGATCCTGCAGCAACGAGTCGTGCGGTGTCGGTTTTTAATGACTTGTCTCGTCTTGCCTTTAAGCAAGAAGCCGTTGGTGCATTAGCTTTTCTACAAGATACGTTACCTGCTTATCAGCCCATTGTTCATTCAGTTTATAATCCATTAGCGATTACTTCTTATAACATCGTGCCTGGTCTTCTTGGTGTTGTGTTAACCATGACGATGGTGATCATCACAGGACTTGTGATCACGCGGGAATTTGAGCGTGGAACCATGGAAAATTTACTCGCAACACCACTTCGTCCACTAGAGGTGATGATTGGTAAAATTGTGCCTTATATTGTGGTTGGTTATGTGCAGGTATCACTGATTTTGCTGTTAGCTTCGACATTATTTCATGTGCCGATGGAGGGCAGTATTTTGTTATTACTTATTTTGTGTCTTCCTTTCATTGCGGCCAATTTGGCCGTTGGATTGACGTTTTCAACGCTTGCAAGTAACCAATTGCAAGCCATGCAAGGGGCGATGTTCTTTTTTCTACCGTCTATTTTGTTGTCGGGTTTTATGTTTCCGTTTAGAGGGATGCCGGAGTGGGCGCAGTTTTTGGGAAACATGCTTCCTCTGACACATTTTCTACTCATTGTTCGCGGTATCTTATTAAAAGGAAATGGTTTTTTTGACGTATGGCGAGAAGTCATTCCCATTTTAGGTTTTACAATTGTTGTTATGACCATTGGCGTGAAGCGTTATCGTCAAACGTTGGACTAGTGTTTTGAAGTATGGTTAATTTGGAGTTATTGATGTATTCAGGAATTACAAAAGGTTTATTTGATGTTGTTTCGTTATCCAAACAAGCAGGCATTCTGAAATATGCTGTTCATTTATCACCAGAAGTAAGTCAAAACCTTCACATGGGAGATAGTGTTGCTGTTGATGGTGTGTGCCAAACAGTTGTCAATATTGATAATACCGTCATTTCGTTTCAAGCGATTAAAGAAACATTAGAAAAAACGACACTGGGTGAGTTGAAAGTAGGCTCGAAAGTTAGTATTGAGCGCAGTTTACGCCTAGGTGATGAGGTTGGTGGTCATGAGGTGTCAGGGCATGTTTTTGGCACAGGCATGATTCATCAACGGCTTTTTGATGATGATAATGTCACATTGATTATTGAGTGCGAACCCGTGTGGATGAAGTATATTTTATCAAAAGGATTTATCGCGGTTGATGGTTCGAGCTTAACTGTTGGAGAAACATTGCCAGAACAAGGTTTGTTTTATCTTCACTTAATCCCTGAGACATTGCGATTAACGAATTTTTTGACAAAAAAAGTTGGCGATAAAGTTAACATTGAATTTGATCATAAAACAAAAACGATCGTTGATACTGTGGAACGTGTGCTGGCTGCACGTTAAGTATGAACACGATTTTCTTTGATGCTTTGTTCAAGGCTCAACAAGTGAGGTGTGTTGCTGTGTTTTTTTTGATAAAATAAGCGCGCTATTACATGAAAAATGAGTTCACACAATATCATGACACAAGATTTTGCAGGCAAAAATATCTTACTTGGCCTATCTGGAGGCATTGCTGCGTATAAATCAGCGCTACTTGTGCGAGAGCTTAAGCGGTTTGGTGCAGAGGTACGAGTGGTGATGACAAATGCGGCAACAGAGTTTATTACACCGTTAACTTTGCAAGCCTTGAGTGGTTCTCCTGCTCGTGTTGGCTTATTTGATGGCGAGGCAGAACATGCCATGGGGCATATTGAGCTTGCTCGATGGGCGGATTATGTCGTGGTTGCACCTGCTTCTGCGAATTGCCTTGCAAAAATGGCACATGGTATTGCCGATGACTTGTTATCTACTATTCTTCTTGTCAGTGAATGTCCTGTGATTGTTTGCCCTGGGATGAATCGCAGCATGTGGACAAATGCTGCAACGGCTGCTAATTGCGAGTTACTTGCGCAGCGAGGCGTGTTATTTGTTGGTCCTGCTGAAGGTGAACAAGCGTGTGGTGAATATGGTTTTGGGCGCATGAGTGAAGTGGCTGATATCATTACTGCATTGAGATTACATGATGTACACGGGCTTTTGTTGAATCAACATGTTGTGATTACAGCTGGCCCGACACGTGAAGCCATTGATCCTGTTCGCTTTATTGGAAATCATAGCTCGGGAAAAATGGGGTATGCGTTAGCGGAAGCTGCGAAACACGCGGGTGCGTTAGTGACATTAATCAGTGGCCCTGTTGCATTACCAGCACCTACAGGTATGCATGTAGTGCATGTTGATTCAGCGATTGCGATGCGTGAGGCTGTTCTTAGCGCATTAACGCCTGGTGCTATTTTCATTGGAGCTGCTGCGGTTGCTGATTATCGCTTAGATGAGACGCATGCAGCGAAAATAAAAAAGCGAGATCATGCAGCTCTTTCACTGATGCTTGTGCCTAATCCTGATATTTTGTTTGAGGTTGCGGACAGTGAGATGGCCTCATTTGTTGTAGGATTTGCGGCAGAAACCACTGATCTGATGCACAATGCACGTGAAAAATTAGAACGTAAAAAAACAGACATGATTGTTGCAAATTGGGTAGGGGATGGGCGTGGTTTCGAGCAAGACAATAATGAAGTGATGGTGCTTACAAGGTCTACTGAGCATGCACTTCCACTGATGCATAAAACAAGGTTGGCGAGTCAATTAATCAAGATAATTACGACAAGCTTTCACGATAAAATGATGACTAAATCTGGATAGGAATAGCACATGACGATGCCTTTGATTCAAATTAAAATACTAGATGCCCGCTTAGGAAAAACAATTGATTTTCCTGCTTATGCAACACCTGGTTCTGCGGGGCTTGATTTACGAGTATGTATTCATGAACCACTACAAATTGCACCACAAGAAACGGTTCTCTTGCCAACAGGACTTGCAATGTACATCGCTGATCCAAATTTAGCCGCGGTTATTTTGCCTCGCTCAGGATTAGGGCATAAACATGGTTTAGTGCTGGGTAACCTTGTGGGGTTGATTGATTCAGATTATCAAGGCGAATTGAAGTTATCGTGCTGGAATCGAAGTCAAGAACATTTTACTGTCCATCCTGGAGATCGCATGGCGCAGCTCGTTCTTGTGCCAGTTGTGCAAGCACAATTTAGCGTTGTTGATAGTTTTACTGAAAGCAGTCGTGGCGAGCAAGGTTTTGGTAGTACGGGGAGAGAATAAATGAGTATTAAAAAAAGCTACCAACATTGTGTGGTTGAGTCAGGTGTTTTTCGGGCATATGACATTCGAGGGATTGTTGGCCTGCAGTTAGATGAAAATGGGTTTTATAGCATTGGTCTTGGGCTTGCGTGTCGATTACATGCATTAAATCGAGCTGATGTTTTATTGGCCAGAGATGGACGACTAAGTAGCGCAAGTTTAGCGGATGCATTAAAGCAAGGGTTGTTAGACAGTGGTATTAATGTGGTTGATTTAGGTGCTGTTGCGACGCCTGTGATGTATTATGCGACCCATGAAACAGGCATTGATAGTGGTTTAATGGTCACAGGAAGTCATAATCCAGCTGATTACAATGGCATTAAAATGGTGTTAGCTGGTAAAACGTTAGTGCATGAAGATATTGCTTTGTTATGTAATCTTGTTCAAGCACATCAAGTTATCAATGCAGAACCAGGTCAATCACGTTATTTAAGTGTGATTGATGAGTACATGCAACGTGCTGCTCGTGATATTCAATTAAAACGGCCATTGCGTGTAGTGATTGATTGTGGCAATGGTATTGCAGGCCCTGTGATTCCTGCCGTTATCCGACAACTTGGGTGTGAGGTGATCGAGCTTTACTGTGATGTTGATGGCCGTTTTCCAAATCATCATCCTGATCCTACAGTGGAAGAAAACTTAGTTGATTTAAAAGCCGCCATTGCATTGCATCAAGCGGATATTGGATTGGCGTTTGATGGTGATGCGGACCGACTTGGCGTGCTCACGAACGAGGGCGAGATTATCTGGCCTGATCGCTTAATGATGATCTATGCGCGTGATGTTTTACGTCAATTGCCAGGCGCGACGATCGTTTATGATGTGAAGTGTTCTAGCCATCTTGCGGAGGTGATTCGTACTGCTGGTGGTGTGGCAACCATGTGCCCAACGGGACATTCTATTGTTAAAGGGATTATGAAAAAAACAGGAGCCGCGCTTGCAGGAGAAATGAGTGGGCATCTGTTCTTTAAGGATAAATGGTATGGTTTTGATGATGCTTTATATAGTGCATGCCGATTGCTTGAAATTTTTAGCAAGTCGTTACAAACCGTCAGTGAGCAATGTGCGAATGTACCGAACAGCATTAATACTCCAGAAATTAAAATTCCTATTTTTGATGAGAGAAAATTTGCATTCATGGAGCGCTTTAGCACGGAGGCCACGTTCCCTGATGCAACACTGATTGCCATTGATGGTGTTCGTGTTGAGTTTGGGCATGGCTGGGGGTTGATTCGAGCATCGAATACCACGCCTTGTTTAGTTGCGCGTTTTGAAGCAGACAGCGTTGAGCAATTGAGCGAAATTCAAACTTTATTTAAATCGCAATTACTTTCCATTGATGAAGCATTA
>JAGVJT010000010.1 GCA_020050955.1 Legionellales bacterium
ATTTGAAGTGTTTTGTCCGCCATGTTGCAAGCGTCCAAGCACAGACAAATCCCAAAAGATACATTAAGCCATACCAATGAATTTTAAGAGGACCGAGTGAGAATGCAACGGGGTCAATCGAGGGGTAGGTTAACATAAGATACCTTTGAATATTATGACTTGCCTGCGCGAATAAGGCCGCCAAGTCCTTTGCGTTCTAATGCGCGTTGTAAGTGCAATCGAATGTCTGATGCATGCTCTAAGGATAAAACATCCGCTAAGATTTTTCGTGCATAAGCCATTGAAACACTCCGTATAATCCACTTAACACGCGGTAAACTTGTTGAGTTCATGCTTAATGTATCAAAACCCATGGCCAGAAGTAAAATGACCGCATAAGGATCACTTGCCATTTCACCACAGATGCTAACTTCTACGCCGGCCGCATGTCCGCCTTCTACAATTTTAAGCAGCGTTTGTAGCATGGCGGGATGCAGTGCATCATACAATCCTGCGACGCGTGCATTATTTCTGTCGACTGCAAGCATGTATTGCGTTAAGTCGTTACTGCCAATGGATAGAAAATTAACACGTTTGGCGAACTCTCGTGCTTGATAAACGGCGGCGGGTACCTCAATCATGACACCAAGCTCTGGTTTTTCAATGGCAATTTGCTCATCAAGTAACTCGTCATACGCTTGATCAATGAGATAAATTGCTTCATCCACTTCATTTAAAGTAGTGACCATGGGTAATAAAATACGTAAATTATTTAATCCTTGGCTTGCACGCATCATAGCGCGCACTTGCAATAAAAAAACATCAGGGTGATCAAGTGTAATTCGAATGCCGCGCCAACCAAGGTAAGGATTTTCTTCTTCCACAGGAAAATAAGGCAATTGTTTATCGCCCCCAATATCAAGGGTGCGCATGGTGACTTTTCTTGGTGCGAATGCTTTTAAAATTTGTCGATAAATGATGTATTGCTCATCTTCTGATGGAAAACAATCTCGGCTCATAAAGGGAATTTCTGAGCGATAAAGCCCAACACCTTCTGCTCCAACGCTCATGGATAAGCCTGCATCCATAGCAAGACCAGTGTTAACTTGTAATGAGATCCGATGATTGTCCGTGGTTTTTGCGGGTTTATCATGCAAACTTACCAAATTTTGATTAAGCTCATCCTCTTCTTGTGCAAGTTTTTTATATTCAGCTAATAATATTTTGGATGGCGAAATAAAGACTTGCCCACCGTAGCCATCGACAATGAGTGCGCGTCTTGAAAGTTGATCAAGCTGTAGGCCTCGCACGCCCATTACCGACGGAACACCGAGCGCGCGTGCTAAGATGGCGACATGAGAATTATTCGCTCCTTTGGCGGATACGACCCCTGCAAGTTGCCCTTCTGGTACTTCCGCGAGAGCTGCTGCTGTAATTTCTTCGCCAATGAGAATAGTGCGTCGAGGATAAGTGACTTCAAGGCGTTGTGATGATTGTAATTCTGCTAATACTCGTCGACCAATATCTTTGAGATCACTTGCGCGTTCACGTAAATACGCATCTTTCATGCTGCTGAAATGGGTAATATGTTGCTTGATGACAGAGGCAAGCGCGGCTTCAGCGGTTAACGATTGTTCGCGAATTTCTCGTTCAACTTCTTTACCTAAGTTGTCATCATCTAAGATGTGTAAATAGACATCAAAAAGGGCGTATTCATTTTCCGCAATGCTTGATTTCATCCGTCGTCCTAAGCGATGCATGTTTTCGCGTGCGGTTTGTAGTGCGATGGAGAATAATTTTACTTCGTGTTCAATGTTATTTGTTGATTGACGTGGAACAATATCAATATCTGCCGGGGGATAAACAACAAGCGCACTGCCAATTGCAACGCCTGGGACACAACCAATACCATTTAGCGTGATTTGTGTAAGCTCTGTGCGCGCAGATGTATGAGGCGGTAATGTTAAGTTGGTTAATTCACCGGTGGCTTCTGCATGCGCAATCATACCGCCTAATTGTGCTGTTAAGGTAATTAAAAATGCCTCTTCTGCATCGTCAAAGCAACGTTGCTGCGTTTGTTGGACGCTAATGACACCATATAATTTACGATGTTGAATGATAGGTACGCCTAAAAAAGCATGAAGATGTGATTCTTCAAGTTTTGAATCATGATAGAACGCGGGGTGTAATGGTGCATTTTCAATGTTAATCGGTTCTTCTCGTCGACCAACCAAGCCAATTAAGCCTTGATTGAGAGAAATGCGAACCATCGACTCGGCTTGTTTACTTAAACCATCGGTTGCGATTAAAACATATTCTGCATGTTTATTATCAATTAAATACACCGAGACGGCATCGACACTTAATGCTTCACGCACCTGGCGGACGAGCGTTAAGAGCGCCTCCTTCAGGTTGCTTGTTGTAGTGACATCTTGAACAATGCGTTTTAACGTTTTCAGCATATCATATCATCGATGATGCGTACGTTTACGGCGATTGTTAAATGTGGATGGGCGTTTTTTAAGTAAAGGCTCAAGTTCTTTCAATGACTCCGTGTAAATTTGTTTTTTGAAAAAAATCACTTGCTCTTGGGGCTCGTGGTAATCAATCCAGCGCCAGCTATCAAACTCTGGTGAGTCGCTGAGATCCAGTCGAATTTTTTGTTCGCTTGTTACAAGTTTTAATAAGTACCATTTTTGTTTTTGACCAATGACAAGCGGTGTTGTCCCATGTCGCAAGTATTGCTTGGGTAATTTATAGCGTAACCAACGCTTAGTGAC
>JAGVJT010000043.1 GCA_020050955.1 Legionellales bacterium
AAGAACGACAATTAATTTTGCACCAACAACATTACACGCATATTCAATGCTTGCAAGAACGTCATCATTGACCACGTTTCCTGCAACACGAACACAGAACAGATCGCCAAAGCTCATGTCAAATACTGTTTCCACAGGAACACGAGAATCAATGCAACCTAAAATGATAGCAATGGGGTGTTGTCCTGTTGCGGTTTGTTTGATGTCATTTTTAACACTGCGATGAATACGTCTATCTTGCAGCAAACGTTGATTTCCTTCTTGCAGTAACACAAGCACTTCTTGTGGTGTTAAATTAGACTGCATGTTATAGGTGGTGACATTGATAAAATCAATGTAGTTATGAATGTTATACGTGTCTTTAAAGCCCATTAAATGCAACAGAATTTGACGATGAGGCGCTTGTTCGATTTGAAATGCTTTAATAAACTCAAGAATTTCCTTATCGATGTAGTCTGAATGACGTGCATCAATGATAAGTTGTGATTTCGGTGCAATCGAATTAAGTTCTGCCACAAGTGATGCTTTATTTAAGAACGTAATTTGTTGTGGTAAAACTAAACGATTGACAACACCTGTTGGGCTTCGCTCTTTGATAATGTCTAAGCGCGCTTGGCTATTGGATTTTAAAATAAAGAATAAGCTGACAGACAAACCAATGATAATCCCTGCCAGCAGGTCTATGGCGACAATACCGATGATGGTTGCGATGAAGGGGATAAATCGATCTAAGCCTTGGTTATAAATTGTTTTATAGATACGAGGACTTGTTAATTTGTAACCCGTATAAATTAATACAGTAGCTAATGACGATAGCGGTATTTTGTTGAGTGCTTCAGGAAGAAGAATGATGGCGATTAAAATAAATAAGCCATGAAGAATACATGCCGCTTTTGTTTTTGCGCCGGTTTGAATGTTAATGGATGTTCGAACGACAACGGATGTAATTGGTAAGCCACCTAAAAGCCCTGATACCATGTTACCAACACCTTGTGCGCATAGTTCTCGGCTTCGTGAGCAATGGCGGTGTTTTTTATCAAGTTTTTCACCGGCTTGAATATTGAGTAATGTTTCAAGTGACGCGACAATGGCTAGAATAAACGCATATAAATATACACGAGGATTTGACCATGCAGACCACATGGGCGCTTCGAGCTGCTCAATAATGTCTGTAAAACCGTTCTCGTGAGGAATGTTCACCAGTTGTGGTGTGTCTTGCATTAATGACGAGTTTGTTAGGGTGAAAAACTCATTTAATACGACCCCTAAAATAACCACCACCACGGTACCTGGAATCGCTTTTAGCCACGATATTTTAGTTTTATCAAATCCAATTAACACTAGAAATGAAACGAGTGAAATAATGGTTGCGCCTTGATTAATGTGATGTGATAAATTAAACAGAGGCTGCAACGTAAAGCCTTCAGTGGTGTCTAATAAATGGCGTTTTAAATCAACAAGATCACTTGAATGAGTGAAAGCAAGTGGTAATTGTTTCACAATTAGTAAAATACCAATGGCACATAACAAGCCTTGGATGACGTTGGTTGGGATGTAATCGGCGATAAAGCCTGCACGAAAAATACCCATGAGAATTTGCAAGGTTCCCGCAAGCACTAGTGCGAGTAAAAACGCATGAAAGTCGCCTAATTGCGCGATGGTGACAAGCACAACCGCGGCCATCCCGGCGGCAGGACCACTGACGCTTACGGGGGAGCCACTTAAGCTGCCAACGACCAAGCCACCGATAATACCACTTAAAATTCCCGAAAAAAGAGGTGCGCCAGAAGCAATGGAGATACCAAGGCATAATGGAATCGCGACTAAGAAGACGACAAGTGCTGCGGTTAAATCGAATCGTAAGCTTCGTTTTCGATAAACGCGCCATTTACGGAAAGAAGATTGAAGTAATTCAGCCATGTTGCCTCGCTTAGTGATTGAGTATGATGTGCTTGAATTCGAGTTGAATTTTTAAATCATTCAACTGGAGCTATCTTTAAACATGCCGTGCTAGTTTATCTCAAATGAGAGGAATTGTTAATAGGAATTTGATGTGTTGTTGATAGTTATGCATTTGGCATAAGAAAGGGTCATTTTATGATGAAAATGGCCCTTTTGGTGATGCAATCGACGCGCTGTTGCGCGTGAGTATATTAAAAACTGAATGAAGGTGTATCAGAGGATGTATGTTCTGCCTCAGCGCGATCGGCTTCGTCTAAGGATGATAAAGCAAAGGCTCCCAACTTCAACATCCCTGCAATTAATCCAAAGCCTACTGCTGCACAGACTGCAAAAGGCGTTGTTGCTACACCAAGCATTGCTGCACCTAACATAGCACTGCCGACATAAAAACCAATTTCTAATATAAGGCGTAATGCGCTAAATAAAAACTTGTCGAATTGATTATTGTGTGCATGTGCGATGCGTAACTTTGATGAAACAATGGAGTCGAGAAGAATGTAGGGAACCGACAAAACAATGGCGCCAGTGAAACAAGCCCATGCCATAGGGTTTGCCGCATGTGCATAACTTCCTAAGCCGACAACAGGCGCTAACAATTGGCCAACTGAACCGACAAACATGCTGCGAAACGAGTTGTTAATCGTTTTACCAAACAAACCAAATTCGTGACGTGTTCTCATTTATCTTCTCCGTAATTGAAAAATGCGCGTCATTTTCTCAAAAAAAGAACAGTAAGTCAAAAAATATGTCTTGATGTTTGGTTTGAGTATTTCCAGCATGTAATTTTTATGAATGCCCTCTTGAAATAAAAATAGTTATCCCCATATGACTTGCATCAG
>JAGVJT010000061.1 GCA_020050955.1 Legionellales bacterium
ACTCAAATCATGTTATTCTCTTACTTTTCGTTACTAAGGACATTCTTTTGACTCATACGTTAACCATCACAGCGCCGGATGACTGGCATGTTCATTTCCGAGATGACGAGATGCTAACGCACACAGTCCCAGCAACAGCAAAACATTTTACACGTGCTTTAGTCATGCCAAACCTAAAGCCCGCGCTCACCACCTTACCTGCACTACTTGATTACCGTCAGCGTATTCTTCAGGCCGGACAAAATTTTCCAACATTTACACCTTACATGACACTTTATTTAAATGAACAGTTAACACCCAAAACCATGGATGACGCAAGTTGTATACCTTTTGTTTTAGGTGCTAAATTATATCCCGCAGGCGTCACAACGCATGCAGAGCAAGGAGCAAAATCCATTCAGGCACTTTATCCTGTGCTTGACATCATGCAGGCCAAACAATTGACATTGCAAGTTCATGGCGAATGCTTGGATGGCGATATATTTGAACGAGAGGCACGCTTTATCGAAACACACCTTAAAACAATCATTCGCGATTTTCCAAAGCTTTCTATCGTATTGGAGCATATTTCAACAAAAGATGCTGTTGATTTTGTCATGCAGGCCCCATCTCACATCGGTGCGACAATCACGCCTCATCATTTGCGCTATAATCGCAATCATCTACTCGCAAGTGGCGTCAAACCGCATTATTATTGCCTCCCTATCTTAAAGCATGCAAAGCATCAACAAGCACTGCTAGAAGCTGCCGTCAGTGGAAACCCTAAGTTTTTTGCAGGAACAGACAGCGCACCGCATCCTAAACGTGCAAAAGAAAGTGCCTGCGGATGCGCCGGTATTTATTCCGCACCATTTGCGGTTGCGATGTATGCCGAAGCTTTTGAACTCATGGGAAAAATCACGAAACTCGATGCTTTTCTCTCACACTTTGGCGCAGAGTTTTATCGTCTTTCTCGCAATAAAACCTCACTTGAAATAATAAAAAAACCCCAAAAAATACCCAAATCACTCGCGCTAGGTCACACTCGCGTCGTTCCTGTTGCCGCAGACGACTCATTGAAGTGGAGTATTATGCATGCCTGATAAAAATCCCTGCATAAAAACACGCTTTCGAGGTTTTTTACCCGTTGTCGTTGATGTCGAAACAGCGGGGCTTGATCCTCATAAACATGCTTTATTAGAAATGTGTATAGTATTAATTGAACGAGACGCACAAGGTCATTTTTCACCTGGTCAATCGTTTTTCGAACATATTGAACCGTTTGAAGGAGCGAACCTTGATCCCGCATCACTCGCTTTTAATCAAATTGACCCCTTTCAGCCTTTACGATTTGCCGTGAATGAAAAAACAGCATTAGAGCGTTTATTCTTACCTATTCAACAAGCACTCAAAGACACACGCTGCCATCGTGCCGTATTGGTTGGGCACAATGCATGGTTTGATCTGTTATTTATAAATGAAGCTATCAAACGGACCGGTGTTAAATCACCGTTTCACGCATTTACCTGCTTTGATACGGCAACCCTTGGTGGTGTCTTTTATGGCCAAACGGTACTCGCAAAAGCAATCAGCGCAGCAGGTATTGAGTTTGACACTAAAGAAGCACATTCTGCGATTTATGATGCCGAGAAGACAGCATCATTATTTTGTCACATGATAAATTCCTTCTCCTTCAAAGAAAACAAAGAATCCACAGAGCCATTTGAAGACAACAAAAAATAGTACGATACGATGTATCCGCCATCATTCGAGACGGATACATCAGAAAAATTATAATGTTTCGCTATGTTGTGCTAAGTAATGCGCAACACCTGCAGGAGATGCCTTCATACCTGCTTTCCCTTTTTCCCATCCCGCAGGACAAACTTCACCATGCTCCTCAAAGAATTGCACTGCATCAATCACACGAATAAGTTCATCAATGTTACGACCAATTGGAAGATCGTTAACAACTTGAGAGCGAACAATACCATTTTTATCAATGATAAAAGCACCTCGCAATGCTACACCCGCAACAGGATGTTCAACGCCGTAAGCTTTACAAATCGCATGCGTCATATCTGCTGCCATTGTAAATCGAACAGGACCAATACCTCCTGCATTCACTGCTGTGTTACGATAAGCATTATGCGTAAAATGAGAATCAATCGATACAGCAATCACTTCAACACCTCGTGCAGAGAAATCTTGCATGCGATGATCAAGTGCTATCAACTCAGAAGGACAAACAAACGTAAAATCTAAAGGATAGAAAAAAACCAATCCATATTTTCCTTTTAATTGCTCATGTAAATTAAATTTATCAACCAACTCACCTGAACCAAGAACCGCAGGAACTGTAAAATCTGGTGCCTTATGCCCAACTAAAACGCTCATATAACTCTCCAAAAATAATTTTTTCTAACGATTCAGAACAAACAGAATCCTAAGTCGCCATACTTTTTAATAACAATCGTTACTCACTTGCGATTGCCGAACGCAACAAAGGCTCAAGCTCACCTTGCTCGTACATCTCAGCGATGATATCAGAGCCACCAATTAACTCACCATTCACATAAAGCTGAGGAAATGTAGGCCAGTTTGCAACTTGCGGTAATGTTTGACGAATATCAGGGTTCGCTAAAACATCAACCGACGCAAACTCCACACCACATGCATTAATACACTGAACAGCTCTGGCAGAAAAGCCACATTGTGGCATTTTAGGGCTACCTTTCATGTAAAGTAAAATGCTGTGATCAGCAATTTGCTGCTTTATTTTTTCAATAATATCCACGTTACAGTATCCTTATTCATTAAAATTCGCATATTCTCATCATTATGACGAAAATAAAAATAGCATGCAAGCAGCAGCGTGTCCAAAAAAGGACCCAATAAATGATTAAATTGGCATGTTCCTGTGCTGTTTATCGCAGAAGATTGAATAAT
>JAGVJT010000209.1 GCA_020050955.1 Legionellales bacterium
CATGACAACATCTGCATGTAAATGCTCTAGTGCATAGTGCATTGCTTGAAGGTAAGCTGAGCCTAGGCCTGTTTTAAATGGTTCTGTTTGCAGATGTAGTTTGGGTTGATATTGAGTCATTAATGCTCTGACTTTCGCTTGAGTATTGTCGGTTGATGCACTGTCAAAAATAAGTAATTCAACATCAAATGCATCAAGCGATGATGTGGCTGAAAAAATTTGATGAATGGTTTCTTCAATGACCAATGCTTCGTTATAGGTTGGAATAACAATGATGACTTTTTCTTTTTTTTGCACGAAAGATGGCTCTTGTAATAAGTGATTCATGTTTAAAAACATGCATTAGCATGATGCTGATGCAGCGTATCATGCACAAAAATTGCTTTAACATGGTACCATAAAGTCTGTTTTTTTGTAAGCAATGTCATCTTGTCACTCAACGCGTAACCCCGTTACTTGTTGAAAGCCTCGGGGCAAACGATGCCCTCGTTGCCCTCTTTTGCCAAGATAAGGCTCTCTATCTGCTCTTTTGATCGTTAAATGACGTTTTCCTGCGTGAACGACAAGTGAGCTTTCTGGTGAGAATACTTGAGCATGTAGCACAAAGTCTGCGTGCGTGGAGGCTTCGGCAGATGGAATGTTGATAAGTCGATTCCCTTTACCTCGTGATAAAACAGGCAGTTCTTCGGCGGTGAAAATGAGTAGTCGTCCTGCATTGGTGATGCATGCAATCAGTTGTGTCTCACGCGACGCAATCAGGCTTGGCGAGATAATGTTGGCGTTGGGCGTTAATTTTAAGCACGATTTACCATTACGATTTTTGACATGTAACTCGCTTAATTGCGTTATAAATCCATAACCTGCATCGGTTGAAAGTAAGACCCACTCGTTGGGTTCGCCGCAAACTAATGTTGTGAATGATGCACCATCGGCGGGATTTAATTTGCCTGTTAGCGGCTCGCCTTGACCGCGAGCGGTTGGAAGTGAATGTCCTGGCAACGCATAGACTTTTCCTTCACTATCAAAAAAAACAACCGCTTGATTGCTACGACCTGGTGTTTGCGTTTTAAAGGCATCGCCTGATTTATAACTTAACGTTGTGCCGTCAATGTCGTGACCTTTGGCAGCCCTTACCCAACCTTTTTCAGATAAGACAACCGTGATGGGTTCATTAGGAAGAATATCTTCTTCTTTCAGCGCTTGTGATTCAGCGCGAGCAACGATAGGCGAGCTTCGAACATCACCATACTGACTTCGATCCGCGATTAACTCTTCTTTTACCAGTTGTTTCAACCGTGTTTTACTCGCTAATAGTTGTTGAAGCTTATCTCGCTCTTTGGTGAGCTCGTCTAATTCGGCACGTAATTTTATTTCTTCAAGTTTTGCAAGATGACGTAGTTTAAGATCTAAAATAGCATCGGCTTGAATAGCACTTAATTGAAAGCGTGCCATGAGCGTTTGTTTAGGCGTGTCGTCATGACGAATGATTTGGATGACTTCATCGATATTTAAGTAAGCAATCCATAAACCATCGAGGATATGCAAGCGTTCTAGCACAAGGTCAAGGCGATGTTGTAAACGCTTTCTTACGGTGCTTAAGCGGAAAATAAGCCACTCGTTGAGAATAGCTAGCAAGTTTTTGACACGAGGCTTACCATCCAATCCAATCATATTAAAATTAGCGCGATAGCTTTTTTCTAAATCCGTTGTTGCAAATAAATGAGACATTAAACCATCCACATCAATGCGATTGGAGCGCGGAATAATCACAAGACGTGTTGGATTTTCATGATCGGATTCATCGCGTAAATCGTCAACCATGGGAAGTTTTTTCTGCTGCATTTGTGAGGCAATTTGCTCTAATATTTTAGCACCGGAAACTTGGTAAGGGAGAGCTGTGATGACCACGTTATGTTTTTCTATCTGATAAACGGCGCGCATTTTAATCGAGCCTATACCGTCGCTGTATAATGTTTTTAATGCATGTTTGGGGGTGATGATTTCTGCGCGTGTGGGAAAGTCTGGACCTTGAATAAAAGTCATGAGTGTGTCGAGAGATGCATCGGGATAATCCAGAAGATGGACACACGCATTTACGACCTCAGTTAAGTTATGAGGAAGAATATCCGAGGACATACCTACCGCGATACCTGTCGCACCGTTTAACAACACATTGGGTACGCGAGCTGGGAGCAGCGAAGGCTCTTTTAATGTCGCATCAAAATTGTTAACCCACGCCACAGTTCCTTGTTGTAACTCAGAAAGCAGTAAATCGGCGTAATTGGATAAACGCGCCTCGGTGTAACGCATGGCCGCAAATGATTTAGGGTCGTCAGGAGAGCCCCAGTTTCCTTGACCGTCGACAAAGGGGTAACGATAAGAAAAGGGCTGCGCCATTAATACCATGGCCTCATAGCAAGCTTGATCGCCATGAGGATGAAATTTACCTAGCACATCACCGACTGTTCGCGCTGATTTTTTATGTTTTGCCGATGCACGTAAACTTAATTCAGACATGGCATAAATGATGCGTCGCTGAACGGGTTTAAAGCCGTCGGCTAAATGTGGAAGTGCGCGATCTAAGATGACATACATAGAATAATCAAGGTATGCCTTTTCTGTAAACTCGGTTAAGGGTTGGCGTTCAGTGATGGCTCTCATGATTGACTCTCTACGTTAAATCGTGGTGTTGGACGATGACAATAAGGCATTTTATTGTGTTTGGTATAATAGTCTTGATGTTCTAGCTCTGCAGACCAAAAAATGTTGGTCGGAAGAAGTTTGGTGACAGGGTGATAGCCTTGTTGTTTTAAGATTTCCATGAGCTCGAGTAGTGTTTGTTTTTGTTGTTCATGGTAGTAGAAAACAGCACTTTGATAAGGCGAGCCGATATCAGGCCCCTGGCCATTCACTTGTGTAGGATCGTGAATTTCAAAAAAATGTTTTAAGAGTTCACGATACGTGATTTTTGTCGGATCAAATAAGATGCGAGTCGCCTCATAATGCCCGGTATCATGACGGCAAACATCATTATATGTTGGAAAAGCCGTATGGCCACCGGTGTAACCGACTTCGGTATACAGTACACCTGGTAATTGCTTTAGGTAGTGCTCTACACCCCAAAAACAGCCACCCGCAACAATCGCTTCTTCACTGTCAGTGACGGTATGATTTAAGGTGAAATCAAGGCTTTTTGCATTAACGCAAAAACGTGTATTTTTTTCAGTGAAGTATTCACCGGTAAAAACATGCCCTAAATGACCACGGCAGCGTGTGCAATGAATTTCAATGCGATGTCCGTCTGTGTCGAGTTCTTCTGTGACATTTGACAATAAGCTGGCATCAAAGCTTGGCCAACCGCATGTTGAGCTAAATTGACTCGATGCACGAAATAAAGCCAAACCACAACGCCGACAAAGGTAGCTTCCTTTTGATTGCACGAGTTGATAAGCACCACTGAACGGTGGTTCTGTCGCGTGCTCACACAGAATGCGTCGTGCGTCAGGGGTTAGACTTGCCAATTTATCTAAATAAGGGGTCACACGAGTGTCCTATCAAGAGTCTATCAAAATGATACGGAAATCATACTAGTATACTGAATAAACGCCTCGATAATCTAGGATGCTTGTTTTACTAAAAAACCTCGTGTTGTGAATAAGTTTAAAAGAATGCCGTAGAGTGGAATAAACGCGAAAATGCTGATTAATGTTTTAAAACCAAGGTCAATGCATGCAATTTCTACCCAATGTTGGCTTAAAAAAGGGTGATGGCAATGATAAAACGCGAGAAAGAAAAAAATGAACGTATCGAGGATGTTACCAATGCTTGTTGCAAGTGCGGGTGCGAGCCACCATGAGGTAGCACTTCTGACACGTTGAAAGACCGTAATGTCGAGTAGTTGTCCGGTAATGTACGCGCAGAAACACGCAAAAGCAACACGTAAGGGTAGCTCTGGGAGTGTGTAAATGAGATTTTGGTCGTGGTTAAATAAGCATGCAAGAATAAAGGAACTAATAAGACCAGGGATCATGCTTAGAAAAATAACGCGCCTTGCTGCCGGTGCGCCTAGAAGCCTTGTGGTGAGGTCGGTAGTAATAAAGATGAGTGGGTAAGAGAAGGCGCCCCATGTTGTATGAAAACCGAGAAGTGCGAAGGGATATTGGACTAAAACATTACTGATGGTCAAGAAGAGAATATGAATACAAGCCAAGCGTTTGATAAGCGTCATGAATAATTCCGATGATTAAGCGTGATAACGCAGCCAAATAGGAAAGACACGGTGAATGTATTTCATGAATTTCCATAACCCAACGGACGTTTCTTGATGACCGAGTGGGTCTGTGGTTTGTTCGGGGTAGCCAATGCCAAATCCAAATAAACCAGGAGCGAGGATGCCTGTATGAGGATTGTGTTGTAGTTGTGTTGTGCCGTTGATTAGAATGTTTGTGCGGCGTTGAAACCCAATGGCATAAATTGCTTTATCGCAAAGAGGTAGGTATTGCGCGAGCGTCTTGTCATTACTTACGTGACGCGTGAGGTTTTTCGGTAAAGTGCCATCGATATGTTGACGTGTCCACGTTGCTGTTTCGCCTTTTAATCCTGTGTTATCAAACAAAATCCAATCGCCCATGTCGAGTGCGTAGCGGCAAGGGCTGCGATAAAAATTAATCACATGCTTTGCGCCAAGCTCGATTAAATGACGCAAAACGATCATGGCAGAGTGTGATGATCCAAAAACAGCGTATGTTTGGTCTTGATGAAATTGTTTTATAAGTTCTGATTTATCAAGTGCTACATCCAACGATATTGAGGGGATGTCCGATGTTGGCGGGCACGTTGGTATTGCGCCGGTGGTTAAAATGATATTTTCTGCATAA
>JAGVJT010000030.1 GCA_020050955.1 Legionellales bacterium
CTTAAATGATATTGCTGATCGCCACGTTGATTGCCATGTCGAGCGTACCAAAAGTCGCCCACTAACCTCTGGTGAAGTAACCTTACCAGAAGCGCTAACATGGTTATTTTTATTTTTATGCATGGCATTTTTCATTCTCATTCAACTGCCACTCGCATGCTTCTATGAAGCACTCATCGCACTTGCTATCACCATCCTTTATCCTTTTTGTAAACGATTTTTTCAAGCACCACAACTTATCTTAGGTATTGCTTTTTCCATGGGTATACCGATGGCCTATACCGCTTCTCATGCTGCACTCAACATGACCACAAGCATTCTTTTTATACTTAATTTTTTCTGGATTGTAGCTTATGACACACTTTACGCGATGGCTGATCGTGTCGATGATCTACGTATTGGTGTTCGCTCAACGGCTATTTTATTTGGACGTCACTGGCAAGGAGTGATCATAAGCTTACAAGTCATTGTGCACGGCTTATGGCTAGTCATTGCGCATATAAACGCCCTCTCTAGCACATTTTATTTCTTTTGGTTTGTCGGAGTATGCATTTTCATGTATCAACATTACATGATTAAAAATCATCAAGCCGATGTTTATCTTCGCATGTTTTCAAGTCATGCGCTTTATGGTCTAGTAATGTGGTTAGCACTTGTTTTTCATCCTTATTCTCTATTAGACTGAACATTGAGCTTATTTTTCTCTAGGAAGGTGTTATCACATCTTACCTTGTCTTTTGCGTCACTCATGGTTTTGAAAATGTACTTTTGATGTAGGGTTATTTTGAACGCGTCACAAATAGCGAGCATTAATCAATCATGGAGAGAGCCATGCCAAACATTACGGGAATACTTGAACATGCAAAATCGACCAAAAGCTACCGTGACAGACAACGCATTTGCGCGGTCACTCAACTTCTGGACTCATCTGTACAATCAAGCCCTCCTGCGAGTATCTCGCTGAAAATAGCGCAGTTTTTTTTATCAGGGCAAGCTTTTTTCAAACCAAAATTAAAACCCATTGAACATGCAGCTCACGCGATTCAAGCCATCACGTCCCTTGCACAAGCCATTACCTTAAGCATTGTTTTTTTTCATAAACAAGATTGTGAAGCAGAACAAGATATTTACTGTTTATGGGTAAATTTTTTTAATTTCATCTATATCGCCACACTGCTCGTAGGCTGGGTTCCTGCTGAAATTCATAAAGAAGCATATGGACAACCAGTAAGCCCTACCGAAGCGAGCTCAGTGAATAGTCAGCAAGTCGCCTCTCCTACATTAAGTCACCAGCCTAATTCATCAGCTGAAGATCTATCAGAAGAGGTTGACTCTGCTCGTACTTATGCGTTCGATATACTTTGAATAAAACGCTTCATCAAGCGAGACACTTGTTCACTTGATTGCGAAGCCATCTGCACGACGGCTTCGTGATTATGACTTGTTTTAGCAATGCCTGTTGCATAATTTGTCATCATCGCGATCACCGCTGTTTTCAAACCACAATGTGCCGCAACCAGTACTTCAGGAACCGTCGACATGCCAACAGCATCAGCCCCCAAACGCTGAAAAGCTCGAATTTCTGCGGCTGTTTCGTAATTAGGACCGGCCACGGCAAGATACACACCTTGACTCAGTGTAATGTTTTCTTCTTCTGCCAATTGATGCAGTGTATGACGTGTTTCTTCGTCATAGGCATTATCTAATGGAAAAAATCTTGGACCGAAGTCATCGTCATTGGGTCCCATTAAAGGATTACCAGGTTGGAAATTAATGTGATCATTAATCAACATTAATTGCCCAGGTGCCACATCTTCACGCAATGAACCACACGCACTAATGGCAAAAAAATACTCACATCCCAGGCGCTTTAATGTCCGAATGTACGTTTTCACCGCTTCATGACTAGGCCCTTCATAACTATGTGCTCGCCCTTGAAGACAAACAACATCCACACCGTATAATTGCCCAACCACTAACATGCCACCATGCCCATGTACTGCCGTATGAGGGAAACCAGGTAAGTCACGATACGCAATCGCAGCGCGTTCTTCTAATTGATCAGCAAAGCCGCCTAAACCAGAACCTAATACAATACCGATACGAGGTTTAAACGCTGGAAATTTTGCACGAATTTGTGCGGCCGCTTGGTCAGGCCATGAAGAAGATAACGATGTCATGATTCATTCCAAATTCAAGAAGGCAGTACTATACTGCATAACATCGCCGAAACACAACGTCACGCAATCAAAAGGAACACTCATTTTCACGCAATCGCCGAGAATTCATTCGTGAAAAAAATCACGCTTCATGTAAAATACTGCCTATATTCATCAAGGAATACCAACCATGCCCTACTCTGTCATTATGGACGTGCTAAATCATGCATTATCCAACGAAGAAACACGGATGTTAATGCACCCTAATGTCGCAGGTGTGCTTCTTTTTACAAGAAACGTATTGCATCGTGAACAATTACTTCAATTAACGCAAAGCATTCACGAGCATCGACCAGATGTCATGATCATGATTGATCATGAGGGTGGTAACGTACAGCGTATCCAACGCATGGGTTTTACACCACTCATGTCCGCAGGTTGGCACGGTCGTATTTTTGATCATGATAAAACAACAGGTCTTGCCGTTGCCAAAGAAGCAGGTCAAATCATGGCTCAAGAGCTGCTTGCATGCGGTATTGATTTAAGCCTAGCGCCCATATTAGATGTTCACCATGATGAAAGCAAAATCATCGGCCAACTTGACCGAAGCTTTCATAAAAATCCTGATAATATTGTTCAATTAGCTCGCGCCTACATCCAAGGCATGCATCAAGCAGGCATGCCTGCTGTTGGGAAACATTTCCCTGGGCATGGTTCCTGCTTAGGCGACTCTCACATTGAGCTTCCTCATAATCATAAAACAGAGCAAGAACTTCGTCATACCGATCTCAAGCCCTTCATTGAATTGATGCGTGATCATACCTTAGATGGTGTCATGCCAGCACATGTAGTCTATCCTGCCATTGATCATCATGCAGCCGGTTATTCGTCTCGTTGGTTACGTGATATTTTAAGAGAGGAATTGCATTTTGATGGAATTGTCATGAGTGATTGCTTAGGCATGAAAGGTGCTGACATTGGTGATTTAAACACACGAGCGAAACAAGCGCTCACGGCCGGATGTGATTTACTCATTGTCGCAAATCAAACACGCGAAACACTCGCGACCTTCATTGAACAACTTGATGACCCAGAGGCGTCTCATCGAGTAGAGCGTGTGACGAAATTTAAGAAAAAAATCACGCGACCCACAACATCATCAACGCATCACTTATCATCTTATGAAACAGTGCCGCTTCATCATGATCCACTCAATCCAACGCAACAAGTTTAACGCTGTTGTTCGTTCGTGCTTACAAATCAATCTATTTCGTAAGCACAGATGAAAAACTATAAAGCAGGTAGCTCCTGATTTGGCATCGGTTTCATCATTTAAAATCAACAATCGCTAAGAACACAGTGTAAGGTCGTCCTGATTTTCTATCAATTTTCTTTTGATATGTCGCAAAACAACTATCATTATTCGTAACTCCCCACGTCGTCCCGAGCGCAGCGAGGGATCTCCTGAATGTGGCACCACTGTCAACATAATGAAGGGTATAAATC
>JAGVJT010000169.1 GCA_020050955.1 Legionellales bacterium
ATTGCCGTTATGCATGTTTAAGACACTCATGCATACATCAATGGCGACATCGAGTTGTTGCTCGTCACTCGGAGGATTTTTACGAAATGCGGTTGTTAACGATTCGCCTAAATAACGCATCGCTTGGTAAACTTTATAAACACTACCATTAAAATTTTTTCTTTCGACAAGTGGTGCTCCAGCGACATCTAAATCAAGGTTAATTTCTGCTTCTCTTCGAATAGAAGCTAACCATTCGTCTTCTTCTTCATTAGGCGGACGTTTTTGTCGTTTAATGGCAAGTTCTTCTGTTTGGTCTTGTGTTTGACCAAGCTTAGTTCGTCCAAACATGCCCGCACCAAGTTCGTCGTTTCGTCGTAATATTAAATCGCCTGCTGTCACATAAGAATACATTAAATATTGTTGTGATCCTGCGAACTCTTCGCTGGGATTGTCTGAAAAATAATTTTGTGCCATTTTCCAGTCTTGCTCACTAAATGTGTCATGAAAAATAGCAATGGCATCGTCGTATTGTTCGGCGTTTGCTAATTCAACATATCGTCCTAATGATTCCATTAATTGTTGACGATTATCGATGTCTTCATTGTTTGCAATGTATTCTAAAAATTTAGCCATTAATTTTAACATGGTGACGGTCGATTCAATTGTCTCTTTTTGTTTTTTGACTTGAGAGTCACTTAAGTCAAAAAACATTTCTAATGTTGGAAGCAATTGCTCTTTATATTCTTTGACCTTTTCAAAAATGGCTTGTTCACCAGCCGTGAGTGATTCAAAGTCTTCAATGTTACTTATCGCATATTCAATGTTTCTCGATATTTTAGTGTGGATATCTTCAATATCTTCGCCTGTTTTAATCTGCGGCATGATAAGTTCCAAAAACAAAATAATTTGTATTTTAATAATAGACCATGAGTTTATTTTGTTCATATTGTCGATTTTTATCGATGATGGTATTCACATGGTATGTTTAATGGCAAAGGCATTTATCTTATAATGATAATCATGAAATTAATCTGAGTGAGCATTGATACAAGCTTTTAAGCGACGAGTTGCCACCCTGGTTCTTTTCCAAAAATAATGTTGATATGGTCTTCTGCGTGAGTAGGGCATGTTTTTTGAATATGAACGCCTTTAGGCGTTAAATAGTCGATTAATGAATCAGCGTTTTTGTCTTCCCATGGAATACCGGTGGTGTATTTTCCATCAGAAGAAACATGTGCATGATGAATCAAAATATGCTGATTTTCTGGGTGCCTCATGGCCATTTGCTCCATCACACTTAAGCCGCCTGCGCGTGTGATGATGAAATTACTTCGAGTCATGACAGAAGCAATAAAGCTGTCTTTTCTTTGATCGCCAAGTAAAACAAGTCGTGTTTCTGCTTTATGCTTTGCAGCTTGAGCTTGAGCTTGAGCTTGATTTTCGGTTAATCCTGAACGCCGCGCTTTTTCATACGCCTGTTCAGTGTATTCCGCGATAAGCGCGTCTCTTTTTTTGGCAATTTCGACATTGCCTCCACCAAAAATAATAATTTTATCAACATCTTGCTCCATTAAAACTTCCATGTAATGCCCTGTGTCTGTGCCAGCTTGACTACCTAGCATGATAGAAGCTACTTTTTCATTTGGATTGATGGTGATGAATGGCTCAGTTTCAGGTGCTAAAATGAGGGTTTGATCGTGTTTTGAACTGTTATCATAGTCAGGATTAGAAAAGCCCTCTCGTATCATGGGGTTTGCTGTGGGCTCAATGTCATGAACGTTTTGAAAACAATGGCCATTAGAAAATGCGCGATTGACTTTATCTTGAGTGAAATCAACAGCATAGAGTTTCATTTGTTGTTGCTGAGACGGAGTTAAGCTTTGTAACACATTGAAAAAATGCGTTGCACCTTCTGTCGGTAAATCAGTCATGTATTGATGAATGGCAATGTCTTCGTCATACGTTTTATTGTACTTTTTCACTGCATCGCATAATGCTGGTAATCCAATGGCTTGTGTGCTGATCACTTCCGTATAAGGTGAACCCTCTTCGCGTGCACGTTTTAAAAGATTAAAGAAATACTTAGTAACCGCGCGTTGATAAATTTTATCATTGTGCACTTGCAGTGCGACTAATTTAAGTAATTCTTCTGCTTTGTCTTCTCGTTGTAAAATATTCCAAACTGCAGCACTTTCATAACCGGGTGGGTAAGCATCAAGTAAGACATCCACGTGTAAGCGTTCATTCGTACCGTAATTGTATATTAATTTTTCGATGCCTTCTGATAGTTTGTGATGCGTGGGCAGGACGGGTAGTCCTAAACAAGATGTTGCATCTTGTAAGTATTTAAAATAGTTGGCAAATGCTGCGACAAACATACCGCCTCGCATCACTGACAGTGGTTTTTCTTTGTATGCAACAGGTGTATGGGGTGTTAAACGATGCTTGTTAAAAAAGCGATGAAATGCATTTATGGCCGTGATGTGACCATTTCCGCCACTACAGGCAACCAGGAGTGGTTGTGCCTGAACATCATAGACGCGCGCAGGTGCTGGTGTGACAGAGGGCATTAGCGCTGCTATTTCTTCTGCGCTAATGACGTCTAGTGATTCATCATCGCTAATGGCGTCTGCTAATTCATCTACGACAACAAAGGGCTCTTCTTGTGTCGCGTCATGTTCATATACGCTTTTCATCATAAATGTGCCTTTCATGTCTTATGCGTTTTGTGTTAAACCTTACGTCCCGCGGCTTGTCCGCGACCCATGGAGCTATGGGTAAACCACAGCACGTTGGCAATCTGGCATGAAATATCAACAGAGAGTAATGCCTCTGATTTTTACAGGCTAAGCTATTTTTTGGC
>JAGVJT010000192.1 GCA_020050955.1 Legionellales bacterium
ACTCACCTGTGTTATAACCTTCGCCACGAGAAAAAATCACAGATAAATTTAATGTGTTATCCGTGACAGCTTTACCCAACACATCTTGATGATAAAAAGCATTTACATCTGTTGTACTGAAAAATAAGTAATTCTTACTGCTGTCAGAATAGCCAGCGCGTTCAGATATAAAACCCATGAAAGGAGAAATACCAGTTCCGGCTGCAAACATTAAAATAGGTGTTTCTTTTTTTCTCGGTAAGTGAAAGTGGCGAGACGGGATTCTATCAATCGCAAACGACGTGGCCTCACTTGTCAGATACGTCGAAGTAAGTCCTTGTTGATGCATCCCGATTGTAAGCTGGATATGTTGAGGAAATGCAGGCAACGGAGAAACCGAATAATAACGTGGTGCTAACGGTTTTAACGTCGAAATATCCAACGGCTCGAATGATGAGCGTAAGTCTGCATGAGTTAATAACGTTTCAAGCTCCATGCTCGCCACTAAATGACCTGCTCGACGACTGAAAAATGCTTGCCAAGTTTTATTCAACGTTATTTCTTGGCGAGGACTCAATCCATGTTGACTGGCAAACTCATTCACCGCTGATGTTGAATTTTCTGGATAAATACCACAATGATCCCCTGGCTTAAAGTGCAACGCCGTGTGACTAACATCAAACATTAAACTTACTGCTTTATCACCATAACGCTGCATATTCATGCGTAGTGCGTATTGTTGATGTGGTTGATAAGCTCCAAGACGCTCCATATCTGCCAGGGCAAAATCATCCACAATATCTCGTTGTGGCTCTGTGGCAATGGTAGACGTGCCATCATGCCCACCATTGGTCATTAATCTACCATTTCGAAAATTAATTTTCATATAGCCATAGACCTTGACGGCATGAATCCCCATCAATCCATGTTCACTTAAATAAGCGTTAATCAATAAATCATATGCGTTTCTTAATTTCGGATTATTCGAGTTTGTTACAAAATGTTTAATAGAATAAGTTTGTAAGTCTTCGCGTAGTGCGGATAGGTATTCTTTTACATGCGCAGGTTGATGATTAAACTTCTTCATCATTGCTTCGCCCATGGTTGACGCATATGTTTCGCGCTCGATAAAAATATCTAACGTATGAAACAAAGGCATCGCAGAACCTGATAATGCAGAAACACCACCAGGGATTTTTCCATCAATTTTGGCGACGGTTTTAGTCCATACGGTTTGATCCACGTGATGATCACTATGCATGTTGGGATTAATATAATCTAAACCTTCCGTGACGTCCTCAATCACATCCGTCATCTCTTTAAGCGCGCTAATAAGTGCTTCTTCATCGTGACGCGCAACGGCTTTAATCGCGTGTGTTATTTGCTGCAATGCCCTAGCAAATCGTAACTCCATAATGACAAATGTCATGTTGAAATTAAACTCAGCAGAATTAGCAAAAATCGGTGATAAAATCGTTAAATCATCTATCAGAATTTCATTATTATGTTCGCCATCGATGCGAATATCAGAGTTATTCAAGTTCCAATTTGTCAAGAATGTATCATAATGCAACCGCACAGCCTGAATTTCATCAATATCCGGTGGTAGCTGCCGATGAATACGCGTGGTTAACTGTTGCCAAGGAAAGAGAACGCTTTCAGGTAAAGGATCGGTCGTTTGATTCGTACCTAAGCGTTGATTAAAGTAATAAATGTGAGCAAAATTCCCAAGCATGGCTAAGGCACGCGATAAATATTGATTCGGCAATTGTTCAACATTATTAGCATCAAGCAGCGGCAATTGCCGTATGTGCTCACGCTCAGAACCTTCACTTATATAACGAGGTAAGTTCTTCGATAACATCTCCCACGCCTGATACTCTGAGGGTAACGAAGGACTAATTGCTTCAAAAGGAACAAAACCGTGTGTCGAAGACACTTGCCCTTCATGGATATGATCTTGAAGAGGTGATTGTAAAACGACTTCTGATTTTAAAACAATCGAGGCAGTTGTGCTTTCATTCGCATGGTGTTGTTCAGTTTTACGAAACATTATAATGTCATCAAATAATAGAGTGTCGATAATTTAAGCACAAAAAGCTTAAGATAATATTAATGATTAACAATGAGTTAACATAAAAATAGCTCGTAAGTTGATGATGTGCTAGAAGGCTACGGCAAAATCTCAATACGAACAACCCAATCGGACAACGCTCCAATCTAGCTGACCTGCGTGAGTTTTAGCTTTGGCTGTTGTCTCTGTCCCAAGATCAGGAAGTGGTGGGATATCATCCATGCGATGGACATAACGCTCATCTAAATCAACCCCCATTGCATGCATGTTTTCCTCAAGATGAGCTAACTGGGTACTTTTTGGAATAACAGCAATATTTTTTTGCATCATCCACGCAAGAACTAATTGCGCAGGTGTCACGACTTGGCCTTTCTCTTGGCTTACATCTGATGCAATTTGCACAAGCGTTTCATTCGCCAATAACCACCCCGAATAAGCATACGCCAATGGGCTACAAGCCATGATTTGAATTGCATGCTCTACACAATAATTTAGTAATTCAAAATCTTTTTCCCACGGGTTAAATGAAATTTGATTAACGGATGGTTTTAAAAAATCATTCTTTTCACATACGGCAAGTAAACGCTCTAAATGAGGCTGATAACAGTTAGAAACACCAAGGTGGTGTATGCGTCCTACGTCATGATGATGAACAAGTTGTTCCCATGCCTGCGTTAACACATCCTCACTCTCAAAACATGATTGTGGATGATGAATGAGCAATAAATCAAAATAGTCAACTTGCATGCTTTGTAGCAGCGACATGAGATGCGCCTCATCTAATGGTGGATTCGCTTTCATGGTTAACCAAACATCATCCCGCGTTAAACCAAGCCCGCCCTCTGACTCAGGCTTAAAAGCCTCCGTCAACGCTTCGCCAATTGCGGTCAAGTTATGATAATTTTCCGCCAGATCAATATGCCGATACCCCAACTGTAACGCATGACGAATCGCGTGCTTAGTCACAAGTGCACGCTCTGTTGGGTCTTCAATGATTTGCCATTCAATACCAATGAACGACCCCAATCCCATTAACGGCAAT
>JAGVJT010000096.1 GCA_020050955.1 Legionellales bacterium
ATCATGCACCGAAAAATGACGCTACTATCTTAAAAATTGCTAAAGTCACTCAATTAAAGGTATTACGTATTAGTGAATTAGGCATCGGTGATGATACCTGTATCACTCTACTCCAAGAGCTCTCCCACCTTGAAGAACTTGATATCAGCGTGAATACACGCATCACAGATAGAACTGCGAACATATTGCTGTAAAAAAACACTTAGAACACTAAATATCAACATGTTTGGCTTAAGCGAAGAAAAAAGAGATGAATTAGTCACTTATTTTTATCAAACAATACCATGACAGATCTAAAGCAACAGCGAACGCCACTTGTAGTATTTCTACTTCTCCTTCTCGCTGCAGATGGATTCAAAATATCAAAGTGGTATGTTTTTATTAGCATGCTAGCATACGCACTTTATGACAAAACCACACAAAAGCAACATACACTTTTATCCGAAACACCTGTTGTTTCAACTCATGAAGCAGACGACACTAGCACTCCTGGCGAAGAAGCAACCATGGTAACCTCTTCAGCAAGTGGACGAACAGTTGTCGTCGATGCTACCTTATGAAGAAGATCCCGATCGCATTGCAAATATCACATCAGACTCAAACGATCACATTCTGACGAACCTAGCAACGTTCGGATTTTAAATAAGAATCCAACATACAAACGCAAGTATGTTGGATAAATCACTCAATCAAAAATACATTTACTCATCTTGTCGTAATCCAATACTCTATCAAGCTTTCAATCATTATTTTATGATAACGTCTCACACATTTTTACAAGACAAACATCATGCATATTCATCCTTTTTTTGATGCTAACACAGCAACTTACTCCTACATTGTCGTTGATAACATCACAAACCACTGCGCTATCATTGATCCTGTACTTGACTTCGAACTTTCATCAAAACAGATGGCCACTACCTCTGCTGATAAGCTCATCGCTTTCGTAAAACATCATCAGCTAAAAGTTTCATGGCTTTTAGAAACACATATTCATGCTGACCATCTTACTGCAGCATGGTATTTGAAAAATCATTTAGGTGGGAAAATTGCTATTGGTGAACACATTAAGACCGTTCTTAAGCATTGGCTTCCTGCACTAAATATGTCAGACAAAAATCTGTTAGAAGGCACACAATTTGATCATTTGTTTCAAGATAATGAATGCTTTTCCATTGGCTCACTTTCCGCGCGTGTCATGCATACACCAGGCCATACACCAGCTTGTGTTACTTATATAATCGATGATGCGGCTTTCGTTGGTGACACGCTTTTTATGCCTTACGTTGGCACAGCTCGAACCGATTTCCCAGGCGGAAGTGCTGCGCAATTATATCAATCCATTCAAAAGATCCTTGCATTACCAGAAAACACACACTTATACACATGCCATGATTACCCTCCATCTGGTGAATCACCTCAGTGTGTTTCAAGTATCGTTGAACAAAAACATCACAACATCATGATAAAACAAAGTATCTCGCAAGAGGATTACATCGCAACACGATGCGCAAAAGACTATAACAAACCTGCACCGAAACTCTTAATGCCAGCACTTCATGTTAATGTTCAAGCAGGCTTTATTGAAGAAACTGAAAACATACCAGCTTAATGCGGGCATGCTTTCAGTTTAAAAACAACGTCAAACGTGATCAAATCGATCCGCATTCATCACTTTCACCCAAGCAGCAATAAAATCATGAACAAATTGCTCTTGATGGTCATCTTGTGCACATAATTCTGCATATGCCCGAAGAATAGAATTTGAACCAAAAACAAGATCAACTCGCGTTGCCGTCCATTTCACACGATTTGTCGCGCGATCACGAATCTCATACAATCCTTGCCCGATAGGATGCCATGTATTGGCCATATCAGTTAAATTCACGAAGAAATCGTTCGTTAATACACCTTCTCGCATCGTTAAAACACCATGTTTAACTTGTAGATAATTCGCCCCCAAAACACGTAGGCCACCAACAAGAACAGTCATTTCATACGCAGTTAATCCCATGAGTTGCGTGCGATCAAGCATTAGTTCTTCTGTACGCACATCGTGGCCTGTTTTAAGCCAATTACGATAACCATCATGCAAAGGCTCCAAAACATCAAACGAGCTTGCATCAGTCATTTCCTCCGTCGCATCGCCTCGCCCTGGTGTAAAAGGTACCACAATCGACATGCCTGCAGCTTTTATGGCTTGTTCAATACCAACATTACCCGCCAAGACAATAACATCGGCTAAACTTACTTTAGTTTCTAACGCAATGCTTTCAAGAACACCTAACACTTTTGAAAGCCGCTCAGGTTCATTGCCTACCCAATCTTTTTGTGGTGCTAATCGAATTCGAGCACCATTCGCACCACCTCGCTTATCGGAATGACGAAACGTTCGAGCACTGTCCCATGCCGTTGTGACCATTTCAGCAATACTTAAACCGCTGTTGATAATTTTTGCTTTTACAGCATCAACATCATACGTCTTATTTCCCAAAGGCACAGGATCTTGCCAAATCAAATCAT
>JAGVJT010000023.1 GCA_020050955.1 Legionellales bacterium
ATTACACAACGTTGCCCTTCGTGTTGAAGACACAGAAGATCCTGATAAATTTAGAGTATCAGGGCGTGGCGAGTTACATTTATCCATTTTAATCGAAACCATGCGACGTGAAGGTTATGAATTGGCAATTTCGAAACCAGAAGTTATTTTGCGTGAAGAAAATGGCGAACTTTGTGAACCTTATGAGCGTTTAACCGTTGATGTTGAAGAGCAAAATCAAGGCAGCATCATGGAAAAATTGGGTGAGCGTCGTGGTGAGATGCAAGATATGGTTCCAGACGGTAAAGGACGTGTGCGTTTAGACTACGTCATTCCGACACGAGGATTGATTGGCTTTCACACCGAGTTTTTATCCGCAACGTCAGGCACAGGTTTAATGTATCATGTTTATGATCATTACGGTCCTGCCGTTCGTGGTCGAATTGGCAAACGTACCAATGGCGTTCTCATTGCAAATTGCATTGGTCAGGCTCGAGGATTTGCGTTATTTAACCTCCAAGACCGTGGTCGCTTATTCATTGAACCACAAACACCTTGCTATGAAGGCATGCTTGTTGGTATTCATGCACGCGATAATGATCTTGTCGTAAACGTAACCAAAGAAAAACAATTAACCAACGTTCGTGCATCAGGCACAGACGAAAACATTGTTTTAACGCCTGCGATTAAAATGTCACTTGAGCAAGCACTTGAGTTTATTGATGATGATGAACTGGTCGAAGTGACACCGCAAACGATTCGGTTACGTAAAAAAGAATTAAAAGAAACCGATCGTAAACGTACCTCTCGTGCAACAAACCCAGATACAGGTGCTTAATCCATGACGCATGCCCCATTTAAACGAGTCATTTTGTATGCAAGACAACACCGTGCGAATCAAGGTGTTAACGAAACACTGCATCGCTTAATCGATTATTTGGGGTCCTGCCATGTTGAAGTCCTTCTGGATTCGGATACAGCGGATCATTTTACATTAAATCTTCCCGTTCTACCACGTGAACACATGTGTCAAACAGATTTAATTGTCGTCATTGGTGGTGATGGTAGTCTGCTTTCCGCCGCCCGAATGGCTATTGATGTTAATGTGCCGGTTATCGGCATTAACCGTGGCCGCCTAGGGTTTTTAACCGATATTTCACCACACGAATTAGACACACAACTTGGCGCTGTTTTGCAAGGGCATTACATCGAAGAAAAACGCTTTTTATTGAGCATGCATCTTCGACATCAGATGCTCGGTAGCGCACTCAATGATATTGTCTTAAATCGCGCGAACGAAACGCATTTAATTGCCTTTGATGTCTACATCAATGAACAATTTGTCAGTCACTATCGTGCAGATGGTCTCATTCTCGCAACACCGACCGGCTCAACCGCGTATGCATTATCCGCCGGAGGTCCTATCATGCATCCGGAACTTCAAGCACTCGCGATTGTGCCGATGTTTTCTCACAGCTTAAACTCACGCCCACTTGTTGTGGATGCAGAGGCTAACATTGCATTAACCATCAGCGAACTTAATGAAAGTGTTGTGCAAATTAGCTGTGATGGACACGAGTCACACATCATTCACCCAGGCCAAACCGTGATTATAAAAAAACACACCAAACAACTACGACTCTTGCATCCTTGTGATTATCATTATTATGATAGGTTACGAGCGAAGCTGGGTTGGGGTAGTAAACCTCAACAAGGGTGAGACTATGTTAGAATCGTTGTGCATCGAAAACTTTGCCATCGTCGCACATCTCGAACTTGATTTTAGTCACGGCATGACAGCGTTTACCGGAGAAACAGGTGCTGGTAAATCCATCATGATTGATGCACTGCTCCTTGCGCTAGGCGCGCGCGCGGATGCCTCAGTTGTACGTCCTGGTGCTGATAAATGCGATATTCATGCCAATTTTTCATTCGATGCGCATTCCGAGCCTGCCCGTTGGTTAGACGAACATGATCTTTCCACCGACTCGCTCGATGTTTGGCTGCGTCGCACCATTACCGCTGAAGGTCGCTCAAAATCTTACATTAATGGCCAACCACTGCCCTTGCAAAAAATAAAAGAATTAAGCGAATTGCTTGTCGATATTCATGGACAACACCAACACCAGCGACTCTTACAGCATGCCACCCATCGTGAGCAGCTCGACCAATACGCCAATCATCCTGATTTATTAAGTAACGTTCACCGATTATATCGTGAATGCACACAATTAAAGCACGCCAAAGAAGCTCTTCTTACGCGCATCGCCAATCAAGATCATCAACACTTGCTTTGTTATCAAATCGAAGAATTGCAACGCTTAAGCCCGCTAGAAAACGAAATGCAGGCGCTGCATGAAGAACACCAGTTATTACATCATGCAAAAACTTACATGGAACAAACAGCACATATTCATCACCTGTTTACTGGCAATGATGACACCCCTGGGTTATCGCAACAATTGCATGCTCTAACACACGCGCTGCAAACACTACCATCGCATCATGAACGTATTCAAAACGCACAAGAGCTCATCAATAATGCACTGATTCAATGCGATGAGGCCCTTGATGAAATTGAACATTTTGCAACCCATATTTCGCTTGACCCAGAACGGCTTCATGACGTTGAGACTCGCATGAGTGAATTGCATCATGCAGCTCGAAAATACCACGTGGATGCCAATCAATTGCATGTTCATTTGCAGCAACTTGAAGCAGATTATCGTGACCTGACAGGCATTGAAGAAGAACAACACCGTCTTGAACGCGCCTACATCATCGCTTATGAGCAGTATCAACAGGCGTCATTTGCTTTACGAGAATCGCGCAAAAAACATGCGACATTACTTGCGAATGATATCAGCGCCATCATTCGTCAATTGGGTATGCCGCACGGCTTTATTGAAGTTAAACTATCACCTCTGGAAACTATACAAGCACATGGCCTCGATAAAGTAGAGTATTTCGTGTGCACCAACCCAGGTCTTGCGCCTGACTTATTATCCAAAATCGCATCCGGTGGTGAGCTATCGCGTATTAGTTTAAGCATTCAATTGATCACCGCACAAAAGCGCGTTTCGACACCAACATTACTCTTTGACGAAGTCGATGTAGGTATTGGCGGTACAACAGCAGCCCTTGTCGGTCAATTATTGCGTCAATTAAGTGAACATCTTCAAGTCTTTTGTGTGACACATCAACCGCAAGTTGCAAGTGCGGCGCATCATCACTATTTGGTTGAAAAACATGTTGAACAAGCACAAACTTTTTCAGAAATTAAACGCCTTAATCCCTCAGAAAGAATTCAAGAAATTGCCAGAATGCTAGGTGGCTTAACCATCACAGAACAAACACGCTCACATGCGCGTGCATTATTGTCGGAAAATCATTCTTTGGATGACATCATAACCGCTTAAAGATATCGAAAATGAAAAAAGCCGGCAAAAATACTATGTCGTTTTGAAGAGAGTGTGCGTTTATCATCGCTATTGCAGACCTAACGCTCCGGATGACGGGCGTGTGAGGTTACATAATTTATTCTTATTGATCATAATTTATGGCATAAAGCCTCATTAAAAACATTTTACATGATAAAGAGTCAACAATGACCATCGAAGGCATAAAACAAGCGGGCGAACACACGATGATTTTTGGTCGAATATGTTCTTTTATGATCGCCCTCGCAGGTTTATTATGCGTTGAGTCTGCTATTTTAGCTGTATTTCTGATGGGTTATGTCAAACACAACGAAGGGAGTTTATTTATAACGCCGCCCCTTTTTAAAAAAATCATCGCTAATACAGGGCACACAGAAAGCAACATGCAAATATCGGTTGCTGCAATCTTTTCAACAGGTTTTATTGTGGGGCTTTCTTATTATTTCAACGCACCAAACGTCGGTTTAGGCCTCGCCGCCGGATGCGCCACCACCATTAGCATCACACTCGCAGGCGCCGCCACATCATTCGCAGCCCGCCGACTTGCACAACATTACGGTATGGTTTTAGTCTCAGCAACAGAGCCATATGCTATCCCAACCACCGCGTATTACATTAATCGTGAGCTTGCTAACGCACCTGTGCACACAAACTCACACATAATTATCATCAACCACGTTCCTACTGTAGAGATTTTATTGCAATCCATACAGCCATCTAACCAGCAGACGACGCTTCCCATGGCCACAGTGAGGCCTATCGCCGCGAGTAGTGGAACCATCGATATTGAACTGACTCCTCGCCATGACAATCTCATAGACGAAGCAGAAACCGCCAATCAATTTACCGTATAATATGAGCTTTTATCCACATATGTCTCAAATCGTGTCTTTTTTGCATCAACATCAATCGTAAAGCCTGCATGACAGGAACAAAACCATGAGGCTAACCCCTTATCAAGGATGTAACTTATTGATTCTTTTCTTCTCTTTCAATAAACGATGTGTTATAATCGGGCAAACAAGGGGCTGTCAGAGAGCTTGATTTATGCGTCATGTTACTCGATTGTTGTTTACCATCATCCTTATTGCGTGCACAAATCTTGCGTCCGCTGCCAATTTAAAAAAATTCGAACAAGAATTGAGTGATTCTGTTATCACCACAAAAATTACCACCAAATTTACAAAAGATAAAAACATTAATCCCTTAAAAATATCTGTGACCACCGAACATGGTCTCGTGACGCTAAAAGGACATGTCAGAGATAAAGAAGCTTTTGTAAATGCACTTCGATTAACGAAAACAACCAAAGGCGTTAAAGCCGTCGATGCAGATGAGCTTGAAATCAAACAAGTGAACACCACCTTTACTGACGCATACATTACTGCAAAAGTAGAAGCAGCGGTTTTAAAAGCAAAAGTGTTGGATGATGAATCTATTCCTTTAGTCGGCATCAACGCCACAACCTCCAACGGAGTTGTGACATTGTCGGGAGAACTCAAACGCAGTGATGCCATTCCTTCACTCTTAAAACGCACACTTGCCGTACGCGGAGTGAAACAAGTCATCTCCAAACTTCGTGTGGTGGCACACGATGACACCGCATTGAATAAACCTTAAAGAATGCAGTTTGGGCACAGACCATAAATCGTCAGAGCATGATCTGTCATTTTAAACCCCGCACGCTCTGCAATCATCGTTTGACGCTCTTCAATCAAATCATCGACAAACTCAACGACATGCCGGCATTTAATACACACCAAATGATCATGATGTTTCCCTTGGCTTAATTCAAACACCGAGTGACCACCCTCAAAATAATGACGATGAACAAGCCCAGCTGTTTCAAATTGTGTTAAAACACGATACACAGTCGCAAGCCCAACTTCCTCTCCCATATCAGCTAACGCTTTATAAACGTCTTCTGCACTAAGATGGTGTGCTTTTGATTGCTCAAAAATTTGCAAAACCTTTAACCGCGGAAGGGTAATTTTTAATCCGACATCTTTTAATTGTTGGCTTTCTTCCACAACAACTCCTTACGTTTAGAATAGAGGTGTTATATACTCCGATGGCTCATGAGATAACAAATTTACGTGAGCTTTGCATCTATTCTTTTAAAGAAAGGTCTATTATGACGATATTATCTTCAACAGGCAAAAAAATGAAAATAGCAACATGGTGTTTACAAGGGCTATGCATTCTTTCGCTGACAAGTTGTGCCACGTACGATTTTTCACGACGCATTGTGCAACAAGGCAATCTCTTAACACCATCTACCGTTAATCGATTAACCCTTGGTATGAGTAAACAAGACACAGCTATCCTTCTTGGAACAAGTTTATTAAGCCCAACATTTAATAATGACCGATGGGATTATGCCTATACCCGACGCAAAGGAGCAACATCAAACACCGTGCGTCACGTAAGCCTTTATTTTTCAAATGATAAACTCATACGGATTGAGCAATAATCATGTCTCTCTATCAACTTTCATTTCATGTGCCAGAAACACACCTCGAAGAAGTGAAAAATGCTATTTTCCAAGCAGGTGCAGGTAACATCGGTGGGTATTCACAATGCGCGTGGCAAACATTAGGCACAGGCCAGTTCATGCCTCGTGAAGGAAGCCACGCTTATGTTGGAAGCATCGATAAGTTAGAGCGAATCTCAGAATACAAAGTTGAAACAATTTGTGAAGAGCGTCATTTAAAAGCTGTGGTCGCAGCCTTAAAATTAGCACATCCCTATGAGGTACCTTCTTATCAAGTGATCATGCTCGAAACGATTTAAAAAGCGTAAAAATGCATGAGCGCCAATCTAAAGCGCTCTGCCCGTGACCATAAACCTTGTTGGCAGTAACGTTCTTTCTGTTGATAAACGGCCGACTTAAATGCCTCCATGTCTTCTGAAGCATCATCCCCCGTTAAATTATCAAAACTAAATTGAAAAGGATAATGTGCTGCATCCGATAAAATCCATTCGAGTGCTTGCGGCTTCACTTCCACTTGCTGAAAAAGCTTTTGCTGCTGTGCGTTTCGACCATCCGGGGCATACCAATAACCGTAATCAACTTGCGTTCTTCGTTCATCTCCTGCAATCAACCAATGCG
>JAGVJT010000154.1 GCA_020050955.1 Legionellales bacterium
ACAGCCTGGAACATGCAGTGGTTTGCCGTTTAATGACATTTCAACTTCATAAGTTGCGGGTTTTGTCTCAAATAGCGCAACATGAATAATGGATGCATAAGGCGGCTTAGCATCCAAAGGTATGGATAATGTTTGCAACAGATCGGTTTGTGTCGAGTCATGAGCAAAAAAAACAACATAAGCAAGTGGTGTTGTTTTGTGCGAGGCTTGCTCAAGGTAATGAGTAATCGCATTAAGGAGTGTGTGATTGGATGGCTTTTTTGTTTCTTCATATTTGAAAAAACTCACAAATGCAAAATTACTTGCCGCAATAATTTCGTCTCGATCGTCAGAAGAAAGTCCTTTTGGCAAAGAAACATGGTATTTTTTTGCAATAAATAATGCATCTCCGATAGGTCTTAGTTGCTCAAGATGAGTGATAGGCAGCCCTAATGCTTTGCTCCATGCAGAAAATTTTGGTTGCAATGATTTTTCTTTTTGTATCCATTCAGGGCGTTTATTAACCATCTGTTGATTTTGTAGTGGATCGCGTTCGACATTAGGTAGTAAGAGGTTATCTTGTTCTTGCGCAACAGTGTGAATAGGGATGGGTTGAAATCCGCCAGGCAGCGGCTGTTTTGTTGAAAAAGGTAATGTTTGTGCTCCCTTGGGATAGAGCCCCATTAAGAATGATGTCGCGCTCATGAGTGTGCGATCATAATCACTTGAGCGAACATACAGTGTCTCTGTGTTGTACGTTGATGGTAATAAGTGTTCTTGCTCGATGTATTGTTTTCTTAAAGCAACACCTAATTGATATTCTTGTGCCATGCCTGTAGCTGTTAATTGTCCAAGACCAATTGTCCAGGGATAGTCCATGGTTGGAATCGTAATCAGCGGTGTGCGATCACCATGGCGAATGAGATCGAGCGCAAAAACTAACTTTTCTTGTGCAAAGAGTGGTGTGGAAATAAATGAACACACAAAAAGTCCACGAACGAAGAAGGTAGTGAAGGATGGCATGGTTGCTCTCTTAGCGTTTTCGATAAAGTGAATAAAAAACAAGGCCTGCTTTTTTCGATTTAAGGCATTCCCAGTATTCGGTATGAAGCTCAATATGCTCAGGGGACTCAATGTATAACAACCCATTTTGTCGTAAACGAGTTGTTAAGCTGTTTAGAAATGAGGGTGAGAAAAAGACTGACTCAGCAAAGGGCGGATCAAAAAAAATAATATCAAAGGTTTGTTGTGTCGTTGTCAGAAATTTACGTGTATCCGCATGAGTGATGCTCAATTGATTAGATTGAAACGCTTTTGCTTGTTGTTGTAGGTGTTTATAAACGGTCATTGAATACTCAAGCAAAGTCACATGAGCTGCCCCACGAGAAAAAGCTTCAAATCCTAATGCACCGCTGCCTGCAAACGCATCAAGGCAATGTGCATTTCGAATGTCATGCATCAGCCAGTTAAAGAGTGTTTCTCGAATACGATTTGGCGTGGGACGTAGCCCGTCTATTGGAGGAAACGTTAGTTTTTTTCCTCGATAAAGGCCGCCAATGATGCGAATCATTTGATTCATGTGTGACCCACTTCAACATCAAGCAATTGTTTTGGATGAATGTGTTGTTGA
Organism: Legionellales bacterium; assembly: GCA_020050955.1. Classification (GTDB taxonomy): domain Bacteria; phylum Pseudomonadota; class Gammaproteobacteria; order Legionellales; family Legionellaceae; genus JAGVJT01. The sequence continues at coordinate 1,610 of JAGVJT010000154.1, forward strand.
AATGCATGTCGAATATCCTCAACACTAACTGCTTGAATACGTTCTAAATAGGTGTCGAGGTAATTGTCAGGTAGATCGTAAAAAGCCATGTTTAACAAAATACGCGCCATGCTTTGATTACTGGCAACGGATAACGGGAAACTTCCAACGATGTATTGTTTGGCCGCAATAAGCTCTTGTTCTGTCGGGCCCGTTTTAAGAAATTGTAGTAATGTCTTGCGCATGATTTTTTCAGCTTTACGCGGGTCTTTTGTCGACAAACTAATCACGAAAGGCCCATACCCCATTAGAGGCGTGAATTGGCTGTAAACGCCATAAGTGAGACCTTCTTTTTCGCGTAGTTCTGTGGCTAATCGAGACACTAAATTGCCGCCACCTAAAATGTAATTACCAACGAGTAATGGAAAATATTGTGCATCGTGATAGTTGACGCCAAGTTGTCCCAAGCGCAGAACAGATTGCGATGAAGGCATTGAAACTTCGATGTTAATTTCTTCTGAAAGATTATTGGCTTTGACGATAGAGGAGGCTCTTGAGCCTGATTTTAGGGCTTGTGCGAGTTGATTTGTGTATTGTTCTGCTGTTTGTTTATCGATAGCACCAACGATAACAATGATTGCATTTTGTGCCACAAAATAACGTTGATAGAAGTGTTTGACATCGAGAATGCTTAATTTATTAACGTGCTCGATGTCTCCGTTGATGGGATGAGCATAAGGGTGATTTTGAAAAAGTGTGCGAAAAAATGTTTCATCGGCGACACTATCAGGTGATTCTTGGGTTTGTTTGATTCTGAGCAGTTGTTGGTTTTTTTCTTGAAAAAATGCTTTTTCAGGAAAGTCTGGGTGAGCAATAATGCGAATAAAGGTTTCTAATGCCTGTTGACGCGCGACAGGCTCACTTAATGTTCGCAAACTTACAACGATACTATCGCGATTATTTTCTTGTGTGTATTGTGCCCCAATGTTAGCAAATTGATCTGCGATGGCATTTGCATTAAGGCCTGCATTCCCTTGATTAAGAAGATGCGCGGTGAGTGCGCTTAATCCATCATTAGCGTTATCATAAGCTGAGCCTGCACGAAATGCGATGCTGATATCAAGCATGGGTACATCCATTGCTTGATAAAAAACCACGGGTGTTCCTTGAGAGGTTTTCCATCGCTCAAGATGCAGTGGTTTTGCAGCAAATGAAGAAAAAGAGGCGAAGAAAAATAATAATGCATGCATGAACATGCAGGTCATTCGCGATTGATTCATACCGATGTTTCCTTGAGTGGAATAAGCGTTGTGTTTGTTTCACGTGAGGTTTGAAAATACCGTTTGACGACAGTTTGGATATGTTGAGGCGTGATTTGACGAATGCGAGCCTCGTATGTGTTGACGGCTTCCCATCCCAAACCGATGGTTTCAAGAAGTCCTAGCTCCATCGCTTGGCCTAAAATTGAATCGCGCTCAAATGTTTTTTGTGCAATAAGTTGTGTTTTAGCGCGTTGTAATTCTTTCTCGGAAACGAGTTGTGTTTGAAGTTGTTTAATTTCTTTGTCCATCGCATTTGAGAGTGCATCCAATGTGTGCGATGCAGAAGGGACACCGTATAAAATGAATTGTGTTTGATAGCGTGTGTACAAGTCGTATTGTACGCCGACACTGCTCGCAATCGATGTTTCTCGTGTGAGATGATTGGGTAAGCGGCCGCTATCACCTGTATCAAGAAGGGTTGCAAGAATTTCAAGCGCGTAAGGCTCTAAGACGTTTGCATCGGTTGTTGTTTTCACAGATGGCACGGTATAGCCTTTCAATAACATCGGAACTTGTGCACGAACATGAACTTCTAGTGTCTTTTTCCCGCGAGCAGGAGGTTCTATTTGAGATTTGTGAGTACGGTTTTCGCGTGCTTTTAATGAACCAAAGGCTTTTTCAGCAAGTGTATGGACTTGAGATGCCGATACATCACCGACTACGACAAGTGTGGCGTGGTTGGGTGCGTAAAAGCGATGATACCAAGTACGTACATCGTCAATGGTAAGATGTTTTAAATCATTCATCCAGCCAATGACGGGTTGATGATAGGGGGTAATGAGATGTGCTGCGGCTAAAAAGCGCTCAAAAGTTAAAGCTTGGGGGTTGTCTTCAATGCGTTGGCGACGCTCTTCTTGGATGACTTTAATTTCCTTTAAAAACTCATGCTCATCCAATGTCAAATGCTGCATCCGATCAGCTTCGAGTGTAAAGCTGGTATTTAAATCTTTCGCTGCAATTTTTTCAAAATAAGCTGTGTAGTCATGGCTTGTAAAAGCATTTTCTTGACCCCCTAGATTGGCGATTGTTTTTGAAAACACGCCGGCAGGGTAATTGGTGGTACCTTTAAACATGAGATGTTCTAAAACATGAGATATCCCGGTGATGCCGGATGGGTCATCTGCTGAACCTACGTCATACCACACCATGACAACCGCAACGGGTGCACGATGATCTTCCTTGACAAGGATTTTTAGGCCATTATTCA
>JAGVJT010000108.1 GCA_020050955.1 Legionellales bacterium
TGCTGTATAAAACGTTTCTAAAGCCTGAAGAATATCGTCTCTATCATCAAAAAAATCAAAAATAATAGCTTCATTCGGGTACTGATTCGCTACTTTATGCATTTGAGCATAAAGAATACTTGCTTTGGTGTGATCAAATACCCAATCATATTGCACACTTTTGGGTTGAGAAGCGCTGTTGAATGCTTCACCATCGGCAAGATGGTGATAAATATCGGCAAGCAAGAATCGGTCTAATGTTGCCCCAAGGTAGCAACTCACTTTTTCGGTGGCAGTAAAACACGACTCCGTTTGGTTATGAGCACTATTTAGCTTATCAAGGCGCGGTGATTGACGATTAGAGCCGACAAAAACAATCGTTTCCTCAAAAAGCGTCTTACTTTGTCGCAAATTATCAAGAAACGCCTGATTATGAAAAATGACATCTTTTTTGAGCGCGCGATGATAACGCCCATTAAACAAAGAACCATCAGCATCAAACGATAACACGCGTCTAGTCATACAACCTCAATGTGTTTAATTTTGAATCATTATAACACACAAACAGCATGACATAGTAAGTCATTAATACCAATGTCACTTAAGGCTTGACCACAACTAATATCACAATCGCAATCAATAGTATTGTCGGAAATTCATTAAAAAATCGATAAAAACGACTGGTGTGTTTATTTTTATCACGCGCAAATTGGCGCATGCATAAGCCGCACATCAAATGATACCCCCATAACGCAACCACCAAACCTAATTTAGCATGCATCCAATGCGCATGAAGCATGTAAGGCATGTAGCCTAGTAATAAAATAACCCCTAATATTGTTGTAAATATCGCGGCAGGACACATGATGCCGTAATACAAGCGCCTTTCCATGGTTTTAAATCGTGTAATGCCTAACGTATCGCTCGCTAACACATCCGCGTGATAAACAAAAAGACGCGGCAAATAAAATAACCCTGCAAACCACGCCACCATCGCAATAATATGCAATGCTTTTAAAAATAACATTCACAAACCTCACTTATTACGTTTACGACGAGCGCGTCGAAATAGGTTCAACGACTCGACCGCCAATGAAAAGCCCATAGCAAAATAGACATAACCGCGCGGAATATGAAACGCCAAGCTATCTGCCACAAGCACCATGCCAATTAAAATTAAAAAACTCAACGCCAACATTTTAATCGTAGGGTGCTTTTCAATAAACTCGCTCACAGGCTCACTAGCCCAAACCATGACAATAATCGCAACACTAATCGCCGCCGCCATCACCCAAAAACGCGTTGTTAAACCAATTGCTGTTAACACACTATCGAGTGAAAAAATAATATCCATGACCGCTACTTGAAAAACAATACGCCAAAAAGTAGCTTTTCTAGACGATGGCTTTGTTTGTTCTTCTTGTGGTTCATTATCCACTTCACGATGAATTTCTTGTGTGGCTTTTGCAATCAAAAAACCACCGCCAAGCATTAAAAATAAATCACGCATGGAAAAATGAAACGACCCTACCGATAAAAATGGCGTTGTTAAACGCACAAGCCAAATGGCTGATGCTAAGAGAACAAGCCGACTCACCCAGGCCAATAACAGTCCAAATCGTCGCGCGCGTTTACGATTTTCTCGTGGCAGGCGTTCTGTTAAAATGGATAAGAACACTAAATTATCAATACCAAGAATCACTTCTAACACAATCAGTGCACATAAACTTAATACAATATCAAACCATTCCATTGCGTTATCCTTATAGAAAATTCAAACAAGCCCCGCTATAATGCGCATGTGTCATACAAATACTATTAGGTGAAAAGAATCATCACACTTATTCGAAAACTATTGCGTAAAAAGAAATCCAAACAACTTGCCATTGATTCGGCCCATGTTGTTTCACGCAATCATCATCATGTCTCCAAAACAGAAATTAGCCAAAATGCGCTCACAGTTGTTAATCGACTCACTCACGCAGGATTCCAGGCTTACGTTGTGGGCGGCAGTGTTCGCGATTTATTGCTTCGTCATTCACCTAAAGATTTCGATATTGCAACGAATGCTACGCCAAATCAAGTCAAACGCTTATTTCGTAACGCACGCATCATTGGTCGGCGTTTTAAACTAGTGCATATCTTATTTCATCGCGAAATCATCGAAGTCGCGACATTTCGAAGCCACGAAAATGATAAGGAAGATCCAGACCAACGCACTAACGATCGCGGCATGTTAGTCCGAGATAACGTTTACGGAACATTAGAGGACGATGCATGGCGGCGTGATTTTACCGTAAACTCCCTTTATTACGATGCAACAAGCTCATCAATTATCGATTACACCGGTGGCGTAAATGATGTTAATCAACGGCTAATTCGTATGATTGGTGATCCTGTTACACGTTACCAAGAAGACCCTGTACGCATGCTTCGTGCAGTACGCTTCAGTGCCAAACTAAATTTCAACATAGAGCAAGAAACCGCAAAACCGATTGCGGCACTTAGTGAGTTGTTATGTCATGTTTCAAATTCACGCCTGTTTGATGAAGTCGTTAAGCTCTATCAATGCGGTGCGTCAGAGTCTGTACAACGACTACTTGTGCATCATGGCTTGTTTGAGCGTCTTTTTCCACAAACACACGCGCTATTTCCTTCGACCCATCCTGTCAATGCGTTGCTTGTTATGGCTTTAGAAAATACCGATACCCGTCTTCGAGATGGCAAACCTGTGATGCCTGCTTTTCTATTTGCCGTTTTATTATGGTTCCCATTGCTTGAGCGCGCAGCAGCATTACAACGCGACGAAAAATGCGATCCATTACCGGCCCTTGAACAAGCCATGGCCTTAGTCATCATGGAGCAAAATAAAACCACTATGATTCCTAAGCGACATGCTCAAATTATCCGTGAAATGTGGTTACTGCAATTTCGCTTCAGCAAACGCACGGGCGAGCGCGCACATCAATTACTCGAACATCCTCGATTCCGTGCCGCTTATGATTTACTTGCCTTAAGAGCACTCACAGGCGATGCACCTATGGAACTTGCCGATTGGTGGACGTCGTTTCAAGAAGTTGACGAAACACAACAAAAAGCCATGATTGATGCACTCGGACAACCTGCGAAAAAATCAAAAAGAAAAAAGCCTCGTCGTAAAAAGACACCGCCCGAATCATCATGAGTGTTCGTGCTTATTTAGGCCTGGGGAGTAATCTGCGCTCCCCCATGCGCCAAATCCATCAAACCATGCATTTGCTACGTACGTTACCCCGCACAGTTGTTAAAAAAAAATCCCCATGTTATCGAAGTCAAGCGTATGGTCGCCAGGCACAACCTGCTTTTTGTAATACGGCAGTGTTAGTAGAAACAACACTATCGTCACAGCAATTGCTTCGTTATTGTTTAAAACTTGAGAAAAAACGAGGGCGCGTTCGTAAAAAACATTGGGGCACACGAATTATCGACATTGATCTTTTACTTTATGCCAAACAAACAAAACACACGGCGTTTTTAACATTGCCTCATCCAGGCATCACGCAACGTGATTTCGTGCTGACTCCTTTATTAGCCATAACACCCAA
>JAGVJT010000147.1 GCA_020050955.1 Legionellales bacterium
CGTTAAAACGTGTCGCTTTCTTGTGTAAAGGGCAACAACTTATCCGTCGCACATGGCAAAGCTTAGATGGGCCGACTCATAAAGACTACCAAGATCGCGTACTATTAGAACACCTTAAGATATGTACTTTTGCGTATGTCTCACGAAGCCACGAAATGCTGACCGAATGGCGTCCTTATGCCGTTCAACAAAATCAAAAAAAAGAACCTCTACCCAGTGCGATTCAATTGACTATAGCACAACCGCATTTTGGTAAAATGGCATTTTTATTCGTCATCCCGGAGGCGTTATATGGCGAATAATCATCGACTGCAACGCGGAAGTGCGCTTCTCTCGGCTTTATTTATCATGACGCTTGTTGCCATTGCAACCACAGCGATGAGTGTGCGCCTACAGCAAGATATTTATCGAACACGTTTGACACTCGCAACAAACAAACTCTATTTAGCATCACAAGCAGTAACATTTTGGGCCATGGGCGTGCTTGAAAAAAACAATAAGCCGTCGATGACACCTGTTTTTTATTATCCTAAAAATCGCCAACATGACTATCCAGAAGTCATGACTACAGGAAAACTCATCGATTTACAAGCACGCTTTAATGTCAATGAATTACAAACCAGTGATTCCGATGACGATAACCAAGCCAACCCACTGATTTTTTATCGCCTGTTAGGTACTGTTCTTAAAGAAACGCCCTCAAGAGCTCGTCAACGTATTGCACTCGCTACCATGCAATGGGTCAACGAACAAGCACCAGGTACAGGACAAGATACAACCACCTCTTACTACCTCAAACAAAAACCACCTTACTCACCAAGCCATCAACTAATGCAGAGCATTTCTGAGCTTCGTTTAGTTGAAGGTGTGGATGAGTCGATGTTCAAAACATTAGAGCCTTACCTAACAGCACTCCCTCCGCCAGCACTAGTCAACATCAACACCGCATCTGAAAATGTTCTTATGGCATTAAGCGAACACATGGATAAATCAGCTGTCGAAACCATTATTAAAGCACGCGGCGAAGACGGCATTCAGAACATCACCGCAATTCAAGAAACATTAAAGCAATACGACATATCAATACGACAAGTCACGCTTGAAAGTCAGTATTTTCTGAGCATATCAACTGTACAAACACTTGATTTAGAACTTGTGCACTACACCATCTTAAAGCGTGTGAAAAAAAATGATGGTAAAGTAAGTATTCATATCGTGCATGATAGTTTGAATGCTTATTAGCCTCAACGTTATGAAAAATCAAGTTAACTCTTTATCGATTTAATACATTTATAATATTCACGCGCTATATTGCACTGCTCAATTATTAGATTCAATTGCAACTCTCTTGACGAACGTTATAATGAAGCCTTTCATCACTTTATAGATTAAACACTTATGCAATTTCTCATCGATTATGGTTTATTTGCACTCGAAACATTCACACTTGTTATTGCGATTTTAGTGCTTGTTGCGGGCATTGCTTCCGTTGGACGAAAACCTAAAGCCATGCTACAAATTCAATCGCTTGATAAACACCATGATGACATCAAGCGCCAATTAGAAAAAGACGTATTAAGCGACAAACCTAAAAAGAAAAAGAAAGATAAGAGCAAAAAATCACTTCCTGTACGCTTTGTATTAAATTTTAAAGGAGACATCACTGCATCTCAAGTTGATCAATTACGCGATGAAGTATCCGCTCTTCTTTCCGTTGCAACAAAAAAAGACGAGGTTGTAATTCGTTTAGAAAGCCCCGGGGGTTCAGTGAACGGCTATGGTTTAGCCGCGGCCCAACTCCAACGCATTCGCGACAAACACATTCCATTGACTGTTTGCATTGATCAAGTTGCCGCAAGTGGTGGCTACTTGATGGCGTGTGTTGCCAATAAAATTATTGCTTCTCCTTTTGCAATTATTGGCTCGATTGGCGTTGTTGCACAACTTCCTAATTTTCACCGTTGGTTGAAGAAAAATAACATTGACGTTGAATTATTAACCGCTGGCGAATACAAACGCACACTTACCATGTTTGGTGAAAACACCGAAACAGGTCGAGAAAAATTTCAAGATGATTTAGAAAAAATTCATGCTATTTTCAGACATTATGTGCTTTCTAATCGCACACAACTTGACATGGACAAAGTCGCAACAGGTGAGCATTGGTTGGCCGCAGACGCAATTCATTTAGGCCTTGTGGATCATTTACAAACAAGCGATGACTACCTCATGGAGCACACGGAGTCATTTAGAACATTTGAATTAACATTGCATGTTAAAAAATCTTTTAGCGCGAAAATCACTCGACCATTCATGGCTTTCATGAACATGATTTTACGCCACGAGTTAACATCAACAATCTAAGCATACGGCTCTTGAGAAACGCTTCTCAAGAGCCACACCATATTACATTTGATGACTCATGCCTGCGTCGGGCTGAGATTTATCCCAAATCCCAACACCTTCACAAAACGTACCAGCAAGCCGTGATAAGATAGTTGATACTTGAAGGATGGGTGACACTAGCGCCAACACACCAATAGCAGCAGCAGTTAACATCATTCCAACACCAAGTAGCGCCCCCCCAACATGCGTGCCTAAATTTCCCATATCGAACACACACGATACTAATTCGCTCGCAGTAGCAATTGCAGCAACAACAGCAATAGTAGCTGCAGCAATACCTATAATAATCGGTGCCAATGCAATTCCCAATACATCGCCAACTAAGTCACCGAATGAGGAGTAAGGCTTCCAAAATTTCCGTGAAAAATCCGAGAATTGCTCAGCGCCTGCATTACTAATCGTCTCCCACGCAGAACTCGTAAATGCTCTTGTTTGCTGTTTCTGTTGTGATGTGAAGTTATTCCAATCACGTTGAAAATCATCAGGCCCACGCCCATTCTCAAGATCAGCAAATAAGCGACTGCTTGCTGTATCAAACTCACGTTGTGAACGATAAAAAGTTTGATTACGTTCTTGTTGTTCATCTAAAAAATCTTGATAACGTCCTCTCATGTTGAATCTCCGAATTAGTTTCTACAGTAAATATAGACTTAAAATTAGATATTAAATTTTGCTTGCACCTCTTGCTCAGCAGGTTCAGGCTTATTCCACAATCCAACACCTTCACAAAATGTGCTAACAAGACGTGACAAAATACTTGATGCATTAAGAATTGGTGACACTAGCGCCAACACACCAATAGCAGCAGCAGTTAACATCATTCCAACACCTAAAACCACTTCATAAAGATGACTACTACAATTGCTCATATCTGTGACGCATCCAATCAAATTATCAGCAATAATAGCAGCAGCAACCACTGCACCACATCCGGCAACAATACCCAAAACCAAAGGAGCCATCAGTACCATATTGAATACGTCACCGATAAAACCTTCATCGAAGTCATACGCTTTGCCAAATTTTTTTAAAAACTCATCATAAGACTCAGGTATTGTGCTATTTAAAGAACTCCACGCTTCTTCAGCGAATGTCTTTGTTTGCTGTTTTTGTTCTGGTGTGAAATGATTCCAATCCTCTTGAAACTCAGAAGGCCCTCGCCCAGATTCAAGAGCATCAAACGATCTTTTGACTGCATCACCAAACTCTCGTTCTGAGCGATAAACAAATTGCGCGCTATCTTGACCTCTAACCAAAACTTGCAAGCGTTGCTTCATACTATGACATTTAGAACCAAGATCAAGCTTGTGTGTATCTGTTTTTTCCGTTGAGAAAACAGGTATTGAATCCTCATCAATTAATTTTTCAACATCAGGGCAAAACGTTTTAAGAGCTGGAATCTGATCTCGGAATACAAAAACATAACCCTCTTCCCCATATCCAGAAGCAACAATAAAATCATTTTTAGTCTGATGCTCCACACCAACGATGCAATTACCAGCACGCTGCTCGACATAAACGCCATGGCCAATAGACTGGGCCAGGCCTTCTTGAAAGCGACTTTTTAAAACAGGAACATTGTCATCATCCACGAGAAGGTATAAATCATCTCTATAAGTGTTGCTCGCTGGAATAAATTTCATGATATGAATCTTTATAAAAAAACTTAATATTGAATATAGACTATGATGACAATTTACGGATAACGCTATGTTCAGAGGCTTATCATCAAGATCAACGTTTGATGATGCTTTTCTCTACTCCCACAATCATTTATAATCGCGAATTATCTTGAGTTTTAACGTACACTGGCCTTTGATACATGGCGTTTATTGCTTTCGGAATTAATTATAAAACGACTCCTCTTCTGCTGCGTGAAACCATCGCACAGCACCTTAGCGCACGTGAAACACATGTCGCACAGTTACTTCAATCGAATATTTTCAGCGAAGTGTTCGTCCTTTCTACATGTAATCGCACGGAATGGTATGCAGAAACAACGCATGCAGATGCTTTTTTGCCGTGGCTTGCGGATGAATGCCAATTACCGCTTACCACATTAAGCTCATGTTTTTATCGCCATGAGCATGAAGACGCCATTAGACACACACTACGTGTAGCCAGTGGCGTCGACTCCATGATGATTGGTGAGCCACAAATTTTAGGTCAAATGAAGCAAGCTTATGCTAATGCCGAACAGGCAGGAAGCATTAAACAACAACTGCGCGCTATTTTTCCCTACATTTTTAATGCCAGTAAACATATTAGGCATCAAAGTGGCATTGGCACAAACCCTATTTCTGTGGCATCTGCGGCCGTTCGATTGATGAGCCAATGTTTACAAAACTTAGCCCCTTTGCATGTGCTTATCATTGGTTCCGGCGAAACA
>JAGVJT010000098.1 GCA_020050955.1 Legionellales bacterium
CGACGCTCTTCCGATCTAGGTGAAGGTTTATCAGGCACGGGACCCAAAGCAGGCGGGCCTTTTTATCTTCAACGATTATGTCATGAACGTACGTATACAATGGACACAACCGCAGCAGGTGGTAACGCAAGCTTAATGGCCATTCCTGAAGATGATTTACTGTAATGTTTTGCCCGCCTATGAGGGCAAGGCAGTCATCGGATAGTGCGCTTATAAATAGAGAGTGTTTAATGGCGAGGGCTTACAGGAGGTGAACGTTGTCCTTCTTCGTTGGCTCCCTCTTCGGCAATATTAGTAGCTACATTCGGTCGAGCGACTGCGCGATCTCGCCAATAACCTGTGGTTGGTGGAGGTGCAAGCGTATTGACATCTAATGTTGGTGGTTGATGGATGGTACTCGATACAGACTCTGTTGCAGCTGGGTTTGTTGTAAAATAATTACGCCATGAATTAAGAGTAAACCACGTGTTATAGGTGTCTGAAGCTTTCGTGCTACCCCACGCAAGTGTTTGTGCAATTGCATGAACAGCCATCATGCCTTCTTCGGCCTGGTCTTCTAACTGTTCACCTTCTGTTTCAACGAGAGGTTCGTGTTGTGGTCGGGGTATGATCTCGGGACCTTGTTCAATGTCGAGAAGGCTTGTATTTGCTTGTGTTTGAGCATTTGCTAACCTCATTGCTTTCCATGTAGATGAGAAAAAAAGTGAAGGTATGTGCGTAGATAATCGTATGGGTGATGACGGTAGTGGGCTATATCTTGATGTTGGTAAGGTCGCTTCTCTTTTAATCTTGCTTATTACGTTATCTACGTAATTCCATGTGCCTTGAGTAAACTGTGCTGGAAAATTTGCACGTATGGCGTGCCATGCCATGGGAATAGGCCGATAGATTATAAGTGATTCAAGAACATGAGGTGTTGTTGATAATTCTTGAATGTTCGGCTGAGCTGTTTGAACATTTGGTTGAGGCGCTTGGGCAGCTGGTGCTGTTACGGTTACAATGGCTGTATGTAGCCAATTGTATAAATTATTCCAGGTTCCGCTAAGAAAAGAGGCAATAGACTCTATGGAAATACCTGATGCTGCTGAGGACGGTGTTGCTGTCGGTGCAACATTCCCCCCCACAACGAGTGCTGATGACATGATTGATTGATTGTTATTTGTGGGCGTTGTCGATGCTTGTCGTGCATAAGTCGCAGACTCTCGCATCCCTCTTCGCGGCGGCATGCGCCGATTAATCCATTTTTGTGCCTCAGCATCAGGATTTTCTCGTTTAACTAATGCTTCGAACTGTTGTTGCGTTTGAATAGGGTCGTTAAGCATGTTTTCTTGTTGAAGCATTTCTAATGCACGCAACAATGCTTCCCGTTTTGGATGTTTAATGATGGCTTCAAAGTTGGCTTGAGCCTGAGGGAGATTGTCTGACGTGAAAAGCTCAATCCCTTGCAGTAAGACAAGTAAGCTTTCCACGTGCCCTAATGTTCGTAATTTAAGAAGAGATAACACGTTATCAGGTGCCTTCGATCCTCTTAGCAAACCAACATCATCGAGAAGTGAGAGTACGGTTTCTGCATGCGTTGAGTGTAATCCAGTGATAACGTCATTGAATGAAGAAATCGCAGCATTGAGTGTTTTATCCGTAATATTAGAAAATGTTCCAGCTTGGTTTAGTAACAATAGCACGGTGACAACAATCGATGATGCGTCATGTGTACGCAAGGTATCTAAACGACGTTGAGCTGTTAAATTATCCGTTGGCCTATTTTCTAATGGTTGGCTTAATGCGCATAGAATTGATGCGATCGTATCACCATCATAAACCCCGTCATCTGGTATGCCATTTCGCACAGAAAAATAATGCAGGGCATCAACATTGCGTTGCACACGTTTAGCACCATGAGGAAGTGTGTGTTCTAAAATGATTTGGTGAGCATTTTGAATATCTTCGTTGTTAAAGAAATTGCGAAATTTTTTGGGGTAAAGCCAGCGCATAACCCATGAGCTTCTAAAAGCTGCTTGTATCACATGAACATCGCTATGTGTGTTAACAATGGCATGTCGTAATGCGTTCGGAAAAAAAGCTTGAGCGAATGGGTGTAATCCATTGTAATAATCTCTAAGCTTCTGAACGGCGGTTTTAGCTTTTGCACTGATTTTTGTATTCAATGCATCAGTTTGTTTGATTTCATGCTCAGCACTTTTAGGGATGGATTGAGGATCAAATAACCATGCTGCAGAGATAATTATGTTAGATTTAAAAAAATCGTTTAATCCAGTGAAAAGTAATTTATGAAAAAACCAAGTATTTTTAAAAGCAGCATGTGTAATTTGAACCGCTGAAGCAGGAGGATCTTGTTCCAACAAGGCAGCCAGCTCTCGCGGAAAAAAAAACTTCTGAAAGTTATTTAAATTTTGATAATAAATTCGTAATTTATTTGTTTGATCGGCGAGATGAAGCGCTGGCATGCCAATTCTCTTTTAAAATAAAAGGCTATTTAGATTGTATGAAAAATGTACCATTTTGTCAATGAAACAAGCATGTTTTATCACGGCTGTTGATTTATTTTTTACTTTGAATGACCCTTATAAATCAAGATATTATATCTAGATGCCTAAAAAACTACTGTCAAAGGATGACTCGCATGCATAACATCATGATTACTGGCGCAGGAAAAATAGGAAGTTTAATTGCCTGTTTATTGGTGGAAAGCCAAGATTACAATGTCCACCTTGTTGATCTTGATTTTGTAGGTGTAGACATTAAACGCGTTATTGCGCAATTTCCTCAGATAACCATCACAACGCTTGATGTGAGCGACATAGTGGCGTTAGCAGCCTATCTTCAAAAATATGCGATAAATGGGGTTGTATCAAGCTTGCCATATTTTATGAATGTGCACGTTGCGAAAGCAGCCAAGGTTGCTAAAGTGCATTATTTTGATTTAACCGAAGATGTTTCGACAAGCGAAACGATTGCTAATCTTGCACAAAATGAATCCATCGCTTTTGTCCCTCAATGTGGATTGGCTCCCGGTTTTGTGAGCATTGCCGCACACGCTTTAATGAAAACGTTTGATGAATGTTTTCAAACAAAGCTTCGTGTCGGAGCACTTCCGCAAATTGCAAATAATGCATTACATTATTCATTGACATGGTCAACGGATGGATTAATCAACGAGTACGGCAATCCTTGCTATGGCATCGATAAGGGGGTTCCTGCGATATTTTTTCCGCTGGATGGTTTAGAGTGTATTCAATGGGAGGGAGTTTCATATGAAGCTTTTCATACCTCCGGTGGTATAGGGAGTTTGGCCGCGCTATATCAAGGGAAAATTAAACGACTGGATTATAAAACCATTCGTTATCCGGGGCATTGTGAAAAAATGCGTTTTTTAATGGAAACA
>JAGVJT010000123.1 GCA_020050955.1 Legionellales bacterium
CTTTGAACGAATGGGGGCACGATGAACCAGCGTAATTGCCGCAATAATAGCAACCAATAAAATAATTGCTGCCATTTCAAATGCGACTAAATAATCCGTATATAGCACCAAACCAAGTGCCATTGTGTCAGATACTGCCACTGTATTCACGACATGTGTCATCACAGCTGTTGAGAAAAACGATGCGGGAAGCGCTTTTAAAAGAAGTCCTGCCAACAACGCTACAATAATCAGCCCTATCGGCAAATAACGTAAGCGATGCGCCTTTGCCATTTCATGATCAATGTTAAGCATCATGATCACGAATAAAAATAAGGTCATGACGGCACCCACATAAACTAACACAAGAATCAACGCCAAAAATTCGGCCTCTACAAGCAACCAAAGTACCGCACTACTTAAGAATGCCAAGACTAAAAATAACACACAGCGAATCGGGTTGTTTTGCGTAATTACCATCACAGCAGAACAAACCGTCAACCCTGAAAATACAAAAAATATTACTTGCAGCAAAACGTCATGCATATCAAACCCTCATCATCGATAATCTTTATCGGCTAATCTATCTGCGGCAAGGCGTGGTTCCATTTGATCACCTAACGCCAATAGTTTTTCTTTTGTCATGATATTTTGACCACGTTCACGCACATGATAATGCTGAATTGGTGTCACGACGATGGAGTCCACAGGGCATGATTCTTCACACAAGCCACAGTTAATACATTTAAACATATCAATGTCATAACGCGTAGTGCGGCGAGAACCATCTTCTCGTGGCTCTGACTCAATAGTAATGGCAAGTGCCGGACAAACAGCCTCACATAGTTTGCATGCAATGCATCGCTCTTCGCCATTAGGATAACGTCTTAATGCCAACAACCCCCGAAATCGTGGCGAAATTGGCGTTTGCTCCTCAGGAAACTGAACCGTAATCTTTTTCTTAAAGAAATACTTGCCTGTTAATTTCAATCCGGCAAGCAATTCTATGAGAAGAAAGCTCTTAATATAATGCTTAATATATTGATAAATTTTTTTCATTATGCGGCTCATTTAATTCATGAAAACCATGGTTTTACGTGGGTAACCACCATGCCTGCTGTGACAATCACCCAAACGATGGTGACGGGAATCAATACTTTCCAACCAAGACGCATGAGCTGATCATAACGATAGCGAGGAAACGTTGCTCTAATCCACAAATAGACAAACAAAAAGAACGACGTTTTTGCGAGCAACCAAACAATGCCTGGCACAAAGAAAAATATATCGTTTAATACAGGTATGCCTTCAAAAGGTGATAACCAGCCACCTAAAAACAGCAGCGAAAGTAACACAGAAATCAAAATCATGCATGCATATTCAGCAAGGAAAAATAACGCAAACCCAATGCCAGAATATTCAACATGAAATCCTGCAACAATTTCAGACTCACCTTCCGCTAAATCAAATGGCGCGCGGTTTGTTTCGGCAATACCTGCTATCCAAAAAATCATAAACAAAGGAAGAAGCGGGACACACCACCAATGCAAAATACCACCGCGTTGCGTGAGTACAATATCAGAGATATTCATACTTCCTGCCGCTAATAACACACCAACCAGCGCAAAACCCATCGCAATTTCATATGAAATTGTTTGAGCCGCACTACGCAGTGCACCAAGCATCGCGTATTTTGAGTTTGATGCCCATCCTGCGATAAGCACACCATAAACACCCAAAGAACTCATAGCGAATATATACAACACCCCGGCATTAATGTTGGCAAGCACCATACCATCAGAAAAAGGAATCGCCGCCCAACCTGCCAAAGCAGGTGTTAACGCAAATAAAGGTGCTATCACAAACAAATATTTATTTGAACGTGTAGGGATAATGATTTCTTTAGAAATCAACTTGATTAAATCCGCAATAGGTTGCAGTAATCCTCTAAATCCGACGCGATTTGGTCCAATTCGTGCTTGAATATAACCAATCACTTTGCGTTCCGCATAAATCAAATACGCCACAGAAAGCAATAAAGGTAACACGATAATAAGGATCTTAATGACGATCCAAAGTAACAGGCTAATGTCATGTAACATATCTAGGTGTACCTATTTAGCGCTTAATCATGATTGCAGCAAAAGCATGGCCTAAGTCGACTGTCTCCGGCATAGCATTTGCAACCCAAACTGCACCTTGTGCAATACGTTCATCTCGTTTAAGCGGCAATGTTATCTCAATATGGCCTTGAGATACAGTAGCCATATCACCTAATTGCAATGCATCCGCTGTTTTGGGATGAACACGAATACAACCACTGTCAGCTGCTGCACAAACTTGAAGTGGTTGTGCATGACGAACAACAGCATCTATCCGATATAATGGCCATTCACCAATACGAACCAACGATTCTTGATTCATCGGTAATGCGTCTGGATAAAATGCACTACCTTTCACATCACTTGCAATAGACACATGCGCATTAACTTCATGCAACACATCTTCTGTCGATGTAAAATCAAATCCAGGCGCATGCAATAAATTGCCTAATACACGCAAAATTTTCCACGCTGGTCGAGCTTCACCTGGAGGTGGCATTGCACCTGTTACCGTTTGCCATGTTTGATCAACATTGATGTATGTTCCCGATGTCTCGGCATACAATCCCATCGGCAAAATCACATCTGCATACTCTTCAACAGCCTCATGTTTAAAGCCTGTTAGTGCAACAACAAATTCTGCAGCAAGCATGGATTGGCGTGCACGGAAAGGATTAGCAATATCAAAGCCAGGCTCAACACCCATAAGGAAGTAACCCTTGAGTTTAGCGTCTAGCGCCGTTTGAATATCATGCCCTGGACGCTCAACACAACTTCCTGCGACACCCCGATGAGGCAGCATGCCCGCAAGCCACGCCCCTGCACTATTTGAACCGTGTGTTAAACGTAAGTGCTTTGCATGACTTAATGCACTAACCCATGAGACCAATGTCCGCAGCAATGCCGCTTCTGGATGATTTTCAAGCAACGCACCTGTGACAATAGCAGCATTGGATTGACACAAGGCATCAGCCACCGCTTGCGCTTGCTCATCCGCGACCAATCCTACGAGCAATGTTTGAAGCTCATGAGGTAGTTTCGTCACATCGTCAGCAAGTGCTAAGACTAATTGTGCTAGTTGTATAGGAAAATCTTGTGGTGCAACCAATGAAGATTGAACGTTCACGCCATGTAAATCATCAATCACAGGCGAAATGGCATAAATTTTGGCACCATTATCACTTGCTTTTCGAAGCCTGACACCTGCAAGCGGCACTTCACGAATAATCTGACATCCGAGCAGCACAATCACCTGTTGATTTTCTAAATCCGCATAAGACAATGTGCTTTTGGGCATCATTGGTTGATGGGCATCATCACGAAAATCGGTTTGTTGCCCTCGATGATCAATATTTTGCACACCAAGAAACCGCATCACTTTTTGCAGTAAATAATATTCTTCAACACTTGCAGACGATGATGCAAATGCTGCGAATTGCTCTGGACCATGTGCTTTAATGACTCGCGACATACCTTCTGCTGCAAATGCAAGTGCGGTTTGCCAATCCACTGTTTTCCATTGACTATTTTGTTTAATCATCGGCTCTGTTGCTCGATGTGTACTATTCAAACCGAGGTAGCTGAAGCGGTCGCGATCGGATAACCACATTTCATTAAGTGTATCGTTTTCTTTCGGTACCACACGCATCAATTGATTGCGTCTTGTATGAAAATAAAGATTCGACCCTAGACAATCATGTGGCGCAACTCCCACATGCTGTGTCATTTCCCATGGCCGAGCACTAAATCGATACGGCTTAGACGTTAATGCGCCAACAGGACATAAGTCAATAATGTTGCCTGATATTTCGGACACCATGCTGTGCTCAACATAAGTTCCAATTTGCACTTCTTCACCACGACCTAAACCACCCAACTCACGAATTCCTGCAATCTCTGTGCCAAATCGTACGCACCGAGTGCAATGAATGCAACGTGTCATCTCGGTTGAAATAAGTGGCCCTAAATTATCGCCGTCAACCGCACGTTTGGTTTCTTCATAAAGAGAATCCGTTTGCCCAAAACCCATGGACACGTCTTGAAGTTCACACTCGCCACCCTGATCGCAAATAGGACAATCTAGCGGGTGGTTAATTAACAAAAATGACATCACTGCTTGTTGTGAACGAATCGCAGCAGGTGATGCAGTGAAAACTTTCATCCCGTCAGTAATGGGTGTTGCACACGCAGGCACCGTTTTTCGCGAGCCTTCAAGCTCTACCAAACACATGCGACAATTCGCGGCGATGGATA
>JAGVJT010000217.1 GCA_020050955.1 Legionellales bacterium
ATATGATGATGGACGTCTGTGAATCTTGAAAAACGTTATGATGTGATCGTAATTGGCGCAGGGCATGCAGGTACCGAAGCCGCTCTTGCTGCAGCAAGAATGGGGGCGCAAACGCTTTTGTTGACCCACAATCTTGATTTATTAGGACAAATGTCCTGCAACCCCGCCATTGGTGGCATTGGCAAGGGACACTTAGTCAAAGAAATCGATGCGCTTGATGGTTTGATGGCGCGGGCTGCAGATGCAGCGGGCATTCAATTTCGGATTTTAAATGCATCGAAAGGCCCTGCAGTTCGCGCAACGCGTGCACAAGCTGATCGTGTGCTGTATCGACAAGCCGTACGGTTTGCATTGCAAAATCAACCTAACTTAACGCTTTTTCAACAATCTGTTGATGACATTTTAATGGATGGTGATTTGGCCGTCGGTGTTGTTACCCAAATGGGTTTACGCTTTATGGCGCGCGCGGTTGTATTGACTGCGGGAACCTTTTTAGGTGGCAAAATTCATGTTGGCATGAGCCAATATGCAGGGGGGCGCGCAGGGGACCCACCTGCGATTGCATTGGCCGCACGGTTACGTGAGCTTAACTTGCCTGTGGGTCGTTTAAAAACAGGCACACCGCCTCGCATTGAAGGACGCTCCCTTGATTATAGCCAAATGACACGCCAAGATGGAGATAGGCCGTTACCGGTGTTTTCTTATCAAGGCTCGGTGCTTGATCATCCTGAGCAACGTCCTTGTTTCATCACCACGACAACTGAAAAAACACACGCCATTATTCGAGAAAACCTACATCAATCTCCCATGTACGCGGGTGTTATTGAAGGTGTGGGGCCTCGTTATTGTCCTTCGATTGAAGATAAAGTGGTGCGTTTTGCTGATAAATTATCACATCAAATTTTTGTCGAGCCAGAAGGCTTAACCACGGACGAAATTTACCCTAACGGCATTTCGACGAGTTTACCATTTGATGTACAAACGGCGTTTGTGCGTTCCATTAAAGGGTTTGAAAATGCACAGATCACGCGTCCTGGTTACGCGATTGAATATGATTACTTCGACCCTCGCGGACTCACGGCATTTTTACAAACCAAAGCATTTGCGAATGTCTTTTTTGCAGGCCAGATTAACGGCACAACAGGTTATGAAGAGGCGGCAGCACAAGGCCTTATTGCAGGATTAAATGCAGTGCTTTATAGCCGTGAACAAGCACTGTGGAGCCCGCGTCGTGATGAAGCCTACATGGGCGTTTTAATTGACGATTTAATTACTTGTGGCACACAAGAGCCGTATCGCATGTTTACCTCGCGTGCTGAGTATCGATTATTATTGCGAGAAGACAATGCCGATTTACGATTGACAGAAAAAGGCTACGAGCTTGGTCTTGTGAGTGAAGCAAGATGGCGTGCTTTTTGTGAGAAACGAGAAGCCATCGAGCAAGCTAATCAGCTGTTGCATGACACCTGGGTACGTGTTGGTCATAATGATTTATTAAGTGCTTCATTAGAAACACCACTGCAGCACGATTGTCGTGCGTCTGAATTACTCAGACGGCCCGAGATGAATTACGCGCATATCCAAGCCATTGAAGTCTTAAATTTGCCTGTTTTGCCCGATGTGTTGGCCGAACAAGTGGAAATTCAAACTAAATATGCAGGTTACATCGAGCGTCAAAAACAAGATATTGCTCGATTACAAAAGCATGAAAAAACGTTATTACCTCACGATTTTCCATATGAAGATGTTTGTGGCTTATCCACTGAAGTGATGCAAAAGCTAGTAAAAATACGTCCAGCCTCGATAGGGCAAGCAGGACGTATTTCAGGGGTTACGCCTGCAGCATTGTCATTGTTGCTGGTGCATTTAAAAAAGCAGCGGGTAGAGGTCGTTTGAGATGTCAGCTATTTACCAACAACTTCAAGATGGTTTTGTCAAATTAGGATTAGCACAAGATGCAACAGTTTTTGAAGATTATTTAAATCTGCTTGATACGTGGAACCGGGCTTATAACTTAACTGCCATTCAAGATCCAAGCGAGCGTGTTAGCCGTCATATTTTAGATAGCTTGGCCATTTTGCCTTGGGTGCAAGGCTCTTGTATCTTGGATGTTGGCACGGGTGCGGGATTACCTGGTGTTCCTCTTGCGCTTGCACGTCCTGATTTACGAATAACGCTATTAGACAGTAATGGCAAAAAAACACGATTTTTGCATGAAGTGAAACGTGCATTGTCGCTTGCAAATGTAGACATTATTCATTCGCGTGTGGAGCAATATTCTCCTGCCTCGGGCTTTGATACGATCGTAAGTCGAGCATTCAGTGAGCTTGATCAAATGATGCAATGGACGAAACATTTGATTGCAGAGCATGGTATTTGGCTGGCCATGAAAGGACGACGCCCTGATGCTGAACTTGCAGTCGTCCCTACGCCTGCTGAGATACATGCTTACACTGTTCCTGGTGTAGAGGGTGAGCGTTGTTGCGTTGTCATGAAAAAAACGTAACTTATTTCGTTAAAATTAAGAAGATAATAATACGTTTCCTCCGCATTTTAACGTTATACTTCGTGGTATTCTGTTTACGAATATCTTGGAGTGAATCATGGCAAAGGTTGTAGCCATTGCAAATCAAAAAGGTGGTGTAGGAAAGACCACAACGTCAGTGAATTTGGCGGCATCGCTTGCAGGAAATAATCAAACTATTTTATTGATCGACCTAGACCCACAAGGTAATGCAACCATGGGATCAGGGGTTGATAAAAATTCACTCGTGTATTCTTCAAATGATGTGTTGCTTCGTGATTGTCTAGCAGAGCAAGCGTGTTTATCAACGTTATCTGGTTTTGATTTGTTGCCTGCGAATGGTGATTTAACGGTGGCTGAGGTGAGCTTAATGGAGCAGGCGCATCGTGAAACCATTTTATTTAAAGCGCTACAACCTCTACATGCACGTTATGATTATATTTTGATTGATTGTCCTCCTGCATTGAACACATTAACGCTTAATGCGCTTGTTGCCGCTGATTCTGTGCTTATTCCGATGCAATGTGAATATTATGCGCTAGAAGGTTTAGCGGCACTGCTTTCAACCATTGAGCAAGTGAAGTCGTCGGTGAATTCACGATTACAAATAGAAGGCGTTTTACGCACATTATATGATGCACGTAATCGGTTATGTGCCGATGTTTCCAAGCAACTTTTAGACCATTTTGGCAATAAAGTTTATCGTACGGTCATTCCTCGGAATGTCCGATTAGCAGAAGCGCCAAGCCATGGGCAACCCATTCTTCAATATGATCGTTTATCCTCAGGCTCTGCTGCGTATATGGTGCTTGCATCGGAGTTTTTGGGTAAGCAACCAGCAACATCAAAAGAAGCGCA
This sequence comes from Legionellales bacterium, assembly GCA_020050955.1. Lineage (GTDB taxonomy): Bacteria > Pseudomonadota > Gammaproteobacteria > Legionellales > Legionellaceae > JAGVJT01. The sequence continues at coordinate 3,383 of JAGVJT010000217.1, forward strand.
AGGAGTGGCATCATGACGAAGCGAGGAGGATTAGGGCGTAACTTGTCTGTGTTGCTTCAATCCGCCGAACGTATGGCGCAAGTTGAAGCGGTTCAAGACGGGACGCTTTTAATGTTATCGGTATCGGCATTGCAGCCTGGAAAATATCAACCACGTGGCGTCATGGATGAGACTTCTCTTATGGAGCTTGCTCAATCCATTCAAAAGCAAGGACTGCTGCAGCCGCTTGTGGTGCGTGAGTGCGCAAGTGGACAGTATGAAATCGTGGCTGGTGAGCGGCGATGGCGCGCTTGCCAATTAGCTGGCATGACAGAAGTACCTGTGTTGGTTCGTTATGTGGATGATGAAACAGCCATGGCAATGGCTTTGGTTGAAAATTTACAACGTGAAGCATTGAATGCCATGGATCAAGCGCGTGCCATGCAGCGGTTAACGCAAGAGTTTTCATTGACCCACCAAGAAATCGCGAATTTATTGTCCAAATCACGCGCGGCGGTGAGTAATTTTCTTCGTTTGCTTCATTTAAATGCAGATGTTCAAGCCATGTTGGAGCGCGGCGAACTAGACATGGGGCATGCTCGTTGTTTATTGATGCTAGAAGAACATCAGCAACCTGATGTCGCAGGATGGATTGTTGAGAAAGGGTTGTCGGTGAGAGAGACAGAAGCTTTTGTGTCTAGGCTGAATACAAAAATTGTCGCAGCACCAAGTGCACGAACAGATACGACGCTACTTTTTAAAGACGAGTTGCATCATTTAGCACAATATTTACAGACAAAAGTGAGTATTAAAGCCAGCAAGTCAGGGAAAGGGACATTGATTATTCATTATGATGGCGCACAAAGCCTTCAAAAAATGATCGAACAATTAAGTCCACAATTGGAGTTGGCAGAATAACCGTCATAAACATGGATTGAGCATTCAAGGAAGAATAATGTCTCGAATAGCAGGTACTCGCGCAGAAGATTGCGCTCGCATATACCTTATGTCGCAAGGATTACGATGGGTAACTAGTAATTTTCGCTCTTATTGTGGTGAAATTGATCTTATCATGCGAGATAAAAAAACATTGGTTTTTGTTGAAGTGCGCGCACGAACCTCTTCTAGCTTTGGTGATGGTGTTGAAAGTGTGACATGGCATAAACAACGAAAACTTATTAAAACAGCAGAGTTTTATTTGCAAAAAATGATGATAACGCATGATATTGTCAGGTTTGATGTGGTGAGTTTGGATGGTAAGCCGCCAGTGATCAGCTGGATTAGAGATGCATTTACGTGTTGATGTCTGTGGTATTCAATGAATTAGTATAAGGAATGAGAGGGTGATGGAGGAACGTGTTCGACATCTGTTTGGTATCAGTATCGAAGCAAAAATGGCTGCGGCTGATGCGTTATCAGGTCTTGTTGCAAAGGCAAGTGCATGTTTAGTTAATGTTTTGTTAAATAATGGAAAAATATTGGTTTGTGGGCACGGTGGCTCTGCTGCAAATGCGTTGCATTTTTCCGCTGCCATGTTGCATCATTTTGATGTTGAACGACCAGGGCTTCCTGTGATTGCATTGACAACCGATACCGCTGTGTTAACAGCCTTTGGGCAAGAAGGGCATGCCGATCAAATGTTTGCGAGGCAAATTCAAACGTTAGGGCAGGAAAAAGATGTTCTCATTTTGTTAAGTACATCAGGGCATGCGACAAGTTTGTTGCATGCTGTTCATGCCGCTCACGATCAAGGCATGGATGTTGTGGCATTGAGCGGCCGTGATGGCGGCGTACTTGCTAATCATCTTGGACCTGAAGATATTGAAATTCGTGTACCAGGTGACACAAGTGCGTTGATTCGTGAGGCACATTTGTTTATTTTGCATTGTTTTTGTGATTTGATTGAGCACTCATTATTCGGGCAGATGTTGGGGTAGTTATGAAACGCGTTGTGATGTTGTTGTTACTGGTAAGCATTATATTGACTGGTTGTGTGGCGGCCGTGGTTGCGGGAGCTGCAACTGGACTTGTGGTGTATGATCGTCGCAGTGTGAGCATGATTGAGCGTGATGCACGAATTTTTCATTTGGTGCATAAAACGATTGTGACAGATCCTTCTTTTAGGAGCTCACATATTGTTGTGACTGTTTTTAATCAAGCCGTTTTGTTGGTTGGTGAAACGCCAATTGCATCTTTACGTAATGTTGCTGAAAGAATTGCACAAAATACGCCTTATGTTCGTCGGGTTTACAATGAAATCACAGTCGACAATCCCATTATGTTAACTGAGCAAAGTCATGATGCTTGGATAACTGGCGAGGTTCGAGCGCATTTACTCGGGAGAAAAGGTTTAGAGTCGGGTTCTATTCGTGTTGTCACTGAGAATCAAGTGGTGTACTTAATGGGGATAGCAACACTCGAACAAGCGGGCTTGGCTGTTGATGTTGCACGTAAAACCAATGGTGTTCGTAAAGTTGTGAAAGTATTTCAATACGTGAGGTAATCATGCTGCCTACCAGAGTACTGGTTGTCTTGATGATGAGCATGTTGTTAACTAGCTGTTTAGGGATAAGTAGCGTGTGGACTGGTGCTGAATTAGTCTATGATAGGCATAATCTCTACAAAAAATTTAATGACTACCAATTGGTGGCTCAGGCGAACCGTGCGCTTTATCGCGATAAAATGTTCAAGCATGATGATTGCTATATCGATCTTGCGGCTTTTAACGGCGATTTGTTGCTGGTAGGGCATGTTCCAACACAGGAGCTTCGTAATGAAGCGTATGCACGTGTGGCACGTAAAACAGGTTATCGTCGATTATTTAATCAGCTTGCTATTGGACATTCAGACGGAAATGAAGCCGAAGACAGTTGGATTACGGCTAAAATTCGTAGCCAAATTGTGGCTGATGCAGATATTGATCCGCATCAATTTAAAGTCATTACGGTGGATCAAGTGGTGTATTTAATGGGGGATGTTTTGCCAAGTGAAGCCGCACGCGTAATTCAGATTGCCAGAGAAACAGACGATGTTATTCGTGTTGTAAAACTATTTAAATATTATCATTTAAGTGACAAAAGCTGAAAGCTTTGCGTAAACGGCGACGCTAAGCTCTCAGTCAATAGGTTATTAGGGTGAGCTCCTTCAAGCGGCTAGGCTACTTTTAGGATGACTTATGAGAAATATGTCATCGTTTATAAAATTGTTTTCTAACCACGCGTTTGCGTATTTTTTGTAAATTAAGTTTGCGTTTTGCGCCCGTCGCGTCGTGCATTTCTTCATCATTGACGGCAAGCTCATGAAATTGAACGGGATGTGTTTTAGCATGAAGTCGATAAGCGTTGTGACGTTTATCGTGTTTGTGATGATGAAGGTCACCGTAGCGGTTGTCCATTGCTTGGTGCGTCCATGCGGCATTGTGCTGTTGTTTTTCTGACATGGCAATATCCTTTTGCTGAGTTTAACGATATCAACATACCTGTTGTATTAAAAGAGAACTGCCAACACAATGAACCATCGTTCATGGACACGACGCCGTGCACAGAGTGCTCCTCAAGAAGAGAAGAGGCACAGAGCGTCTGATAAAAGGCCGTTAGCAATTCCCATATGCTTATTATAGTTTAAAAAATGAACAAAATGAGTTGTTTCATTTTTTTATTTCTTGTTCCGACCTTGGTACGTCATCCTGAGTTTAGCGAAGGATCTTTTATTGCACGATATTGATGTTATTTTAAGAGATCCTTCAAATGGCTACGTCGTTTTTAAGATGACGCTCTGGAGGTATACTTGGGGGTGCAATTTGCGCACAGATGTGAGTGTATGATTAAAGCTTTTTCTCGAGCACACATGAGGAGTTCATTGATATGCTTTCATCCCCATTTTTAAAATAAGTGATCGCTCCGCTCGAGAGGAGTTTGCCATGTTCTAGCCGAAAATTTCGATGGCCGATAGACGTACCGATGACACCCAATGATAAATTATGTTCTTGTTCGTATTGCATAAGAGATATCATTAACTCTTGACCATCTTGGCTCCAATGGAGATGATGTTTTGTTTCTATGGAACGAAATTGATCTTGTGTGACTTTTGTTGTGATTGCATCAATAGGGTAAGTGTCGCCTTCGAGGGTAATGGATGATTCGGTCATTTCGATGGTGAGTTCTAAGATATCTTCAGGATAATCATCACACGCTCCAATCCATGTTCCTGAAAAATCAGGATAGGGTTCGTTAGAGGATTTAAGTTGTTTTTGATGCATGGGCGTTATGTGAGGTTTTAGTACTAATTGTTCC